>CAVCON010000011.1:0-22064 GCA_963603805.1 Oscillospiraceae bacterium | reverse complement strand
GATATTTTTTATAACTTGCCACTGCTTTTCAGTCAGGTCGGTCGGGTAATTGCTCTTGACACATTTGATTTTTAGACCGTTAAATTACGAAATATTCCCCGGCTGACCAACTGATCAGCTGACTATTTTCAATCCGGCATTTCAAAACAGCTTCGTAATTTTCGGGGAGTTTGAAAAAGGGTGGCCAATTATGGTTTTGCGCCAACCGTATTGGTATTGTTTGTTGGCTTATTACATATTGCGCCAATTGTAGGGGCGTATTGCATACGCCCTGTACGCCGCCGCCAAAACCACACCGCGACCCGTCACAAAACATCGCAAAACCATACACCCCGCAAACCGTTCAAACATAAATCCATTAACAAACCGCACCGTCTTTCCCGCAAATATGCACCGCGTTTTGCCATACGGCATAATCGGCGAAGCGTGGCAAAAAATGGCTCTTTATAAGCGGCAAACGGTTATATGATAAGAAAAACACGGCTCAACGTTCTGTATTATGCGGCAAAAACATTATATTTGCATTTTATAATAAACACTGGTGCATGAAATTCGTTGACAGAACAGATGAAGCAACAAGATTGACAGGATGCCGTCTGTGTTCAACAGTATTTATATCGAATGAAATCTATATCAGTTAAGAATTTTGGTCCTATAAGCAAAGCCGAAGTTGAGTTTGGCGATTTGACTATCATTGTCGGGGCGCAGGCTTCCGGCAAAAGCCTTTTTTTGGAATTGGCAAAACTCATGTACGACAGGGAGGCTGTTGTCTCAAATCTCAAGAGATACAACTATATATTGGGGAGGAAGAACACCGCAAATCTTTTGGACATATACTTTGGAGACGGATTGCATTCGCTTTGGAAAAAAGGAAAGAAATACGGCACTTCTGTTTCTGTGGACGGCGAACCTTGGACTAGCGAAATCACCATGCCTGACGAAGATGCCAACACGGACGAAGCTGTGTTTTATATGCCGGCACAACGCATATTGAGTATGCCCGACGGTCGTCCGAAATCATTTTCCGAATTCGACCCATCGTGTCCGTACGTGTTGCGGCAGTTCAGCGAAACCTTGCGCGTATTCATGGGCGGAGGTTTGGGAGACGGCAACGATGTGCTGTTTCCTGTCGACACAAGGCTCAAAAAGTATCAGCGCAATTCGTTTGACGAGACGATTTTCCATGGTGGCAAGGTTGTTATGGACACAAAGACCATGCAACGTAAGATGAAATTGGAAATAGACGGCATGGATATGCCTTTTATGACATGGAGCGCAGGGCAGAAGGAGTTCACGCCGCTCCTGATGGGGTTTTATTGTGTTTCAGGGCCGCCTGTGAAAGTAATAAAAAAGGAGCAGTATAAGTGTGTGGTGATTGAGGAGCCGGAAATGGGGCTTCACCCGCAAGCCATAAAGGCTGTAATGATGCAGATACTCGAACTGGTACTGGCGGGATACAAGGTTGTCATTTCAACCCACTCAACCGTTCCGCTGGAGTTTGTGTGGGCTTTCAACATCCTGCGGCAGTCGGGCAAGAGCAACAGACAAAAAGCATTGATGCAGCTGCTGGGCATCCCCGGAGAATATTCCGCCGCACTCAACGGAATATTCGGCAAGTCGGTAAAAACATATTATTTCACAAGAAAAAACGGAAAGGTTACTTCCATGGACATATCCTCTTTGGACGTGGGCAACGAGGACACCGACATCAGCGAATGGGGTGGACTGTCACAGTTTGCCTCTGAAGCAGGTGAGGTTGTGTCCCGCTTTTGCAGTGAATGATTAATGCCATGAAACACACAGAGAAGAAACCGGCAACGGACGGTGGGTTCAGAAAGGCAGTGGAAGCCACTTTGGATATTTCTAAAGGGTACATGACGGGGCTTAAGGCGTTGGGGGAATACTCTGGGGCAATATGCGCCAAACAGCCAAGAGGTCTTGAGGGAAGCGTTGACATTGACGCTTGCACACGCGACCTTTATCCCGAAGATCCACGTTGGGACTATGCAGTAGGCTATCAAGGGAAGGTTTATTACGTGGAAGTACATCCCGCTTGTACGAGCCAAGTTAAGAAAATGCTTGAAAAGAAGGAATGGCTTAAAGAGTGGCTTGCTGAAAAAGCCCCACAGTTGGACGACATCCCCAAGGCTAACCCTCCGTTTTATTGGGTGGCGACAGATGCGGGGGTGAATATTCTGCGTGGTTCAAAAGAATACAGAAAACTTGCATTGGCAAATCTGTTGCCCCGAAGAAAATTGGAGATAAAGTGAATATTGCGGAAAGCCGACAGCTTGCCTAAACGCGTGATTTCCAAACAAATACCAGTGTTCTATCGAAATTGCATAAGCATTTGCCTTTCAGACACTTGCAACGGCAAAAATTATGTCCGATGTAGAAAAAATTATATCAGACATAATTCAAACTACATCAGACGTAGTTTTTCCTACATCAAATGTAATTTTCGGGGAGTTTTGAAAAGAGTTGCCAATTTGGGTTTTGCGCCAACTGTATTGGTATTGTTTGTAGGTTTATTACGTATTGCGCGAATTGTAGGGGCGTATTGCATACGCCCTGTACACTGCCGCCAAAGCCATACCGCGCACCGCCATTGCAACGTCGCAAAGTCCGCGCAATTCAGGGCGTATGCAATACGCCCCTACAAACCGCACAAACACTTTCCAATCAATGCACCGCAACGCTTTTGCAACGTAATAAGGATAGTGCAGGGGTTACGCCACAACTGTCCGACGGTAACCCAACGAGTACCCAACAAGTACCCGACAAGTACCCTACAAGTTTTCACGGCGTTTTTGGAGAAGTAAGCGGTTAAGGTAATGCGCCAATTGTAGGGGCGTATTGCATATGCCCTGTACGCCGCCGCACGAGTCGCACAGCAACCGCCAAAGTCCACCACGCAAACGCCGTAATCCATCGCCGTAACATTCGGAAACATTACTGCGACAATTTGCAAAAATCCGCGCACTTCGGGCGTATGCAATACGCCCCTACAAACCGCGCAAACACCTGTCGATTAACGGAACACATACTTCTGCGATACGTTTTGCGGCGTGGGGTGGACGCGCGGCTTGGGGAACTGCGTTTTGCGTGGCATTTGTGGGGTTTTGCGTGCGGAATAAAAATTTTCGCGCATTTTTTGTGAAAAAAGTTTGCCGTTATCCGCCGTTTTTGTATTTTTGCGGTTGAATGAAAAGCCGTAACGCGTGGCGTTGTATATAATTATGGTGTGCGCGGGGCTTGGAAACGAACAACAATGTGCGTGAAAAGCACAAACTTTAACGAAACAGGATAATAAACAACAAACAATTTAATTAAGTATAAATAAAACGGACGATGAAACAAATTGGACGAATTTTATCGGTGGCTGTTCTTGCGGTAACGGGGTTGTTTGCATCCCCCGCAACATCAACGGCACAAACATCCACTCTGCGCTGGACGGGTTCCTCCCCCGATGACTTGAAAACAAACAAAGCAACTTTCTTTTTGTACAATGTGGGGACAGGAGCATTTGTAACAGCGGGAGCGGAATGGGGCACACAGGCTGTGGTGAAGTTCCAAGACTATGGGGCTTCAATGAATTTTGACAGCGGCTTGATAACTACGGAATACGCAAATCATAGTAACAAGGCAGCAAAATATTTGGGATGCAACTATCCTGGTTACACGACTGCCGGCGAGTTCGGGAATATGGACAAAAACACGTTCGGCGTTATCTTTGAGGCACAAGCTACAGGGGACATACCGAGTTCGTACAGCAGAAGCATGACGTTTGAAAAAACAGATGACGGCGCATACACAATAAAGGAGACTATCACCAAAACGAGTACCAAAGCAACCAAAACTATATACTACGGTACGGCATACGGCATGACTTCGGCAAAAGAAGATTCGTTGGCGAATATCGGAGACGGCGTTGTTACCGTGGCTTCGGAAATCCCTATGGACTATGCGAAATATTACGAGTGGGTATTCGTTTCACAAGAAGAATTTGAAAAATTGATTTCAGAAACAAAGCCCGATGCTGCTGGTGGCTTGAACGCCAATGTGTCGTATTTGATTAAAGACCCATTCTTCGACCGTAACCACGACAATGCATTTGCAAGTTGGAAAACAGCACAAGCGTCAGACAATAGCGACAGTGATTATTGGTATAATTGGGAAACCCCGACCACAAGCAGCGACACTCCTTGGTCGCGTTTCACCATGCGCAAGGTGCAGTTTACGGACAATCCTTACGGACAGGACCACGGCAAGTATGGCTATGTGATTGTGGACGGAAAGGGCGAACTTTATCAGGAAATCACAGTCAAGGAAGCTGGCTCATACGAAATTGAGTGCCGTGGACTTTATCAGGGCAAACCTGCTTATTTGTTTGTTGACATAAACGGCACACGCACAAAAGCAAAGTTGGTAGATGCAGGAAGCGATTTCACAAAGGCAGTGCAAAGCACAAGCTCGAGTGACAGCTATTATAGCGTAACGGCAATGACTGACAGTGACAAAATAAAGCTGGGCAAGGCTCTGTATGACAACGAGGGTGGCAAATACACCGTCAAAGTTGTGGTAACAGACGTACCGGCAAATACAACCATTAAAATAGGCATCAGCAAGGACGAAGCCACACCGTCGAAGCGTGCATATTATTATAGTTCCAGCTATAGTTATTACTACGACACCGACTTGGTTGCCGTTGACAACTTCGCTGCCCGCTATGTTGGGAAAGAGAAAGACAACGTGCCTTTCGTGCTTGACGATGAGAAAACAGATGACGGCTACATGAGTACCGGCGTAGAATACGACATGATTACGGTTTACCTGAAGCGAACATTCACCCTCAACAAGTGGAACTCGCTCGTGTTGCCAATCCCCATGACGGCAGCACAGGTAAAACAGGCGTTTGGACAAGGCACACAACTCGCAGAATTGGTAGGCGTTGGCGGCGTTACCGGCAAGACTGGAAGCATCGACTTCCAAACGGTAAACCTTGGCGAAGAAAACGCCACCGCTATAAAGGCTGCAACAATGTATCTCATCAAGCCTACAATCGATGCAGTGCAAACCGAATTCAAGGATAAGAACGGCAAAACGGTAAGCGGCAAGATGTATCTTGTTGGTTCGCGTGCACTCAATAGTGCAAACTACAAATTACCCGAAGATAAAGTTGGTAGCGACAAGCCAGGCGCAACGCCGCAGCCGCAGGTAACTTTCAAGGGAACATATGTGAAGCTTGATGCAGAAAAAGAACCTGAAAAATGCCCGCAGAAAGGCAGCTACGTATTCAGCGGTGGGGATATGTACCACCTTAAAAGCGCGATGACTATAAAGGGTTTCCGTGGCTGGTTTGTTGACCAAACTGGAACGAACTCCCTCAAGTTCAACGTTGGCGACGGCAGTGTAACAAGCATTGACGAAGTGATTGCAAACGACAGGGGCGGCAATACGAACGGCGCGGTTTACACCGTTGACGGCGTAAAGATACGCGACAACGCCTCCTCGCTCGAAGGTCTGCCCGCAGGGCTTTACATCTTCAAGGGCAAAACTCATCTGGTTAAGTAACACTGCTAAAACAAACGGAACAATGGACAAGAGAAAATATATAAAACCCGAAATGGACATCCTCACCTTTGACATAAGGGATTCAATACTCAAGAACGCCAGCTGGACGGTTGACGGCAACAAGGAGGGGGACATAAAGGAAGGTCCCAGCGAGGGAGAAGATTTGGAACTCGACTCCCGCAAGAACGACTCCGGCTGGGATTTCGAATGGTAACGAAAGGCTTCCCGTAAGGGACAGACATAACGACGGAATACACCACACATACCTTGAAAGAGGCGTGTGTGGTATTTCCATATAAAGACCCCAAGCGTGGGGCGGCAAAATAAAAATATTGAGACAATGCGCGTTGCGCATGACAGTGCGGACAGGCGCGTGCCACCCATACGGCGCGGAAACGCACCGACGGGAAAAGGCAAAGCGCAAACAGTTGCGTGCGGCAGCGGAAGCGGTTAAGCGGAAATGTTGTGCGCACCAAGGGAAATGGTAAAGCGTGAATTGTAGGGGCGTATTGCATACGCCCTGTACGCCACCGCATGAAACCCGCGAACATTCCGCCACAGCACCGGCGAAAGCGTTGCAAGACGGCGGCGAAAGCGTCGCAATTCAGGGCGTATGCCATACGCCCCTACGGCTGCGCAGTTCGCAACAGCGCAGCTGCGATAACGGACGTGCGCAGGTAGTTGCGTGTGGCAACGGATGCGGTTACGTGAAAACGTGATGTACACCAAAGAAATTGGTAATGCGCGAACGTGCGGAAGTTGTGCACACCAAGGAAAAAGGAAATGCGGAAATTGTAGGGGCGTATGGCATACGCCCTTCACACCACCGCACGAGACCCGCGAACATTCCGCCGCAGTACCGGCGAAAACGTTGCAAGGCGTTGGCGCGAGCGTCGCAATTCAGGGCGTATGCCATACGCCCCTACGGCGGTGGAGTTCGCAACAACGCAGCAGCGATAATGGACGAGCGCAATAAAGCCATCCACAATGGCGGTGTAGTTCGCAACAACGCGGCAACGATAATGGACGAGCGCGGTAAAGCCATCCCAAACGGCGGCGAAGTTCACAATTACGCAGCAGCGATAATGGATGTGCGCAGTAAAGCCGCCCACCATGGCGGCGCAATTCGCAACCACGCGGCATTGGCGGAAGCGTTGCCAAACGGCGGCGAGAGCGGCGCAATTCGGGCGTATGCCATACGCCCCTACAAGCGGTGAAGTTCAGAACGACGCAACAGCGGAAACGGATGGGCGCGATAACGCCGTTCACCACAGCGGTGGAATAATATAAAAACGGCTGTCGGATAATATTGACGATTACGATTACTCAAAACATCAATGTGATATGAAGAATAGATTACCTTTTTTGTGCCTTTGCGGTGCGCTGGTGTTCCCTCTCGGGGGGGCGGCACAGCTCACGCTTGACACGACACAGAAGCTGGAGAACGCGGACAACGAACCCGCGCCGGTGCATCCTGTGCCGAGCGAAAGGCAGTTGCTATGGAATGAAACCGAATTCTACGGCTTCTTTCACTATGGAATGAACACTTACACCAACAGTGAGTGGGGAAGCGGCGGCGAAAGCGAAAGCCAGTTCGCCCCCACGCAGGTTCCCGACCCCGAGCAGTGGCTCACCGCCTGTCAGAAAGCGGGCATGAAGGGCGGCATCGCGGTTGTGAAGCATCACGACGGCTTCTGCCTCTGGCCCACAAGCACCACCACCCACAGCGTGAGCAGAAGTTCGAACTACGGCAAGCAGACCAACATTCCCGAGGCGTTCGGCGCGGCAGCCAAGAAGCTCGGCATGAAATACGGCTTCTATGTTTCGCCGTGGGACAGGAACAGCGGCAAATACGGCACACAGTCCTACATTGACGATGTGTTCATCCCGCAATGCGAGGAACTTGCAAAATATGGCGACGACCAGTTTGAGATGTGGTTTGACGGCGCAAACGGCGGCAGCGGATATTACGGCGGCAAAAACACCACGATCAACATAGACCGTTACGTTTATTACGACGTGCCCAACCTGCGTTACAAAGTTCACAGCCTTGCCAAGAACTGCGTGATGTGGGGCGTTGGCGGCGAGGCACGCTGGATTGGCAACGAGGATGGTTATGCCGATGAGACCAACTGGGGCACGCACCCTTGGGAGGAGAACACCTCGACCTGCGGCACGGGCGTTGAGGACTATTGGCTGTGGAACGCCGGCGAGAGCGATGCCAAGGCAACGAGCGGAGGCTGGTTCTGGCACAACGGCGAGACCGTAAAGTCTGCCGAGACGCTTTTCAAGATGTATCTCGAAACTGTGGGCAGGAACTCGACATTTATCCTCAACTTCCCGCCCAACAAGGCGGGCGTGCTTCCCGATAATGACGTGAACGTGCTCACGCAGCTCGGCAACATGATGACAACGCGCCTCGGCACAGACCTCGCAAAGTCGGCAACCTCCGTTACCGCCACGGCTACGCGCCAGGCGGGGCAGAGCCGCACGTATGACGCGAAAAACCTCATAGACGGCGACAAGGACACATACTGGGCCACGGACGACGGCACTACCACCGCCGAGATAACATTCGACCTCGGCAGCCAGAAGACGCTCCACTACGTTGCGCTTCAGGAATACATAAAGAAAGGGCAGCGCATTAAGGGCTTCAACATCCAGTATAGCACAAACAACAGCAATTGGACGACAGCCGCAAGCGGCATTACGCAGACAACGATAGGCTACAAGCGCATCATCCCCCTCAACGGCAGCACCTCGAGCAGCTATTCGAGCGGCATAAGTGCGCGCTACGTTAAGATAAACATAACCTCGAGCAAGGCTTGTCCGCTGCTCCACACCGTATCAATCTACTAAAAGGAGGAACAGTAAATGAAAAACAGAATACTTACCCTTGCTCTTTCCGCGCTCGCGCTTACGGCTGTGGCGCAGACATCAGTAACTTTCGACACCGAGGACTACAAAAGCGTCGGCGTTTACGACACGTGGGAGGAGTCGCCTTTCCGCACAGGCAAGCTCAAAGGCAACGCGCAGGTTATAGACAACCCATTTAACAACACCACGACAGGAATATCCAACAAGACAACCAAGATACTCGGCGTGCAGCGTTCGCGCTTCGGCAGCAACACTTTCGGCGTGAGGGTCGTGCTCAGCTCTCCGCTCGCCACCACCGAGACGACCGTATATGTACACGCGCTAATCTACAAGCCAAACACCACCGACGTTATGCTTGTGGGATTGGGAAAACGCGAGTCGTTCACCGAAGAACCCGACAGCATCGAGCAGTTCTGGGTGAAGTCAGATTATTCGGCAAAGGCAAACCAGTGGTGCGACATGGTATTCCCGATAAAGACCGTTACGGGCGTGAAAGTTTACAGCTTTGTGATTGTCCCCGACTTGCAGTCGCCGCACACCTACACGGAGGACTTTGCGTGCTACATAGACCAGATAGAGGTCAACTCCAGTTCCTCGCAGCGCAAAGGTCCGTTCACGTCAAGCGGTGGCACGGTTGACCCCACTCCCGATCCCTCGGACGAGGTTTACCCTGTGAACTTCGACAAGACGCAAACCAACACCCGCACCGACCGCTACCTTAAAGGCGTGGGACTTACAGGAACAACCGACGGCACTTCCTACTCATACGCCCCCGCTACCACAGATGACCTTTACAATCTGGTTTATAAGGACGCGACAGAGAGCGTTGTGTGGAATGTAAAGGCAGGAAACACCTACAAGCCCACATTCGACTATAACGGCACCTGGATGCACGGATATGCATATATAGACTACGACAATGATGGTCAGTTCAACTCGTCAAGCACTTCGAGCAAAGAAGTCGTGTCATATACAGGATATGCGGAAGGTTCTAACTTGGGTGTGTGGAGTCTTAATATGCCTACGTTCACAATTCCCTCCGACACCAAGCCCGGCATATACCGTATGCGCTTGAAAGTTGACTGGAACTGCATCAATGCAGCCGGTGGAAACGGAAGCACAACCGAGCCGACGAGCAACAACCAAAGTACGGTTGACAACGGCGGCGGCATTGTTGACGTGCTTCTCAACATCCACGCCGACAATGTAACCGTGAACGCGCAGCACCGCAACGGAACCATAGTGGCAAGCGACAACAGTGCGCTCACAAACTATTCCACACCTTTCGGCAAGAGCTTCGGCATAGTGATTACCCCCGCATCGGGCTTCGAGAACGGCAACATCGTTGTGCGCCACGGCTACAACCTGAGCGGCGAGCAGTATGTGAACAACAACCGCCAGTGGAGCGAGATTAAATATCTTGCCAGCCAGTTCGGCACAGACGGCTCGTTCACCATACCCGCCGACATCGTTGACGGCGACATGAGCATCGAAGGCAACTTTGTGGAGAAAACATACGTGAAACTCGACGAGGCGGAGGCGATGCCGACCGACTACGCCGGCAAGAAGGTGAACGTAAAACTCACGCGCAAATTCAGTCCGCAGTACTATAACACCGTCTGTCTGCCTTTCGCCCTCAGCGAATCGCAGATAGCGGAAGCTTTCGGCGACGACACCAAGGTTTATTCCTACGACAACAGCCAGGGAGACGGAACGATTTACTTCAACTCCACCAACAGCATCAAGGCAAACGTTCCCTTTCTGATGAAAACCTCAACCGAGGACAACGTGTTCACCTTCGAAAACGTTACGCTTGAAAGTGGCGACCCGGTGGTTTCGGGAGAGGACTATGACTACGTGGGCAATTATGCCGGCAAGATTACCCTGCCCATGGGAACGTGGTTCATCGCCTCTAACACATTCTACCGTTCCATAGGCAAGAGCACAATGAAGGGCTACCGCGCATACTTCAGTCCCAAGGATGCCTCCAACAGCCGCCCGTTGCAGATGAGCATCGACGGCGTGCCGACAGGCATTGACAACATCCTCGCCCCTGGCAACGGTGATGAGGACATTTATTCCACAGACGGCGTTAAGATGCCCGACAGCAAGAACCTGCAAAAGGGCGTGTATATAAACGGGCACAACAAGGTGCTGAAAAAATAATTGCAAGCGTAAAAGGAAATGAAAAAGAAAGATTATATATCCCCGCAAGTGCGGCAATACCGCATAGACGGTCCGTTAGTGCCGTTCGCGTCATCCGGCAAAGGCTCGATAAAGGTTGACGGCAAAGACGAAATAGAGATTGGCGGCGATGACAAAAACGCTCAAGAATCCGATTCGCGCAAGTTTGACGGCTGGAGCTGGGACGACTGACGGAAACCCCATAGCCCCGTATGGGCGATAATGCACGTGCGCCGCGATTTCGTGGCGCACGTGTTGTTTTTATGGGAGGATAGTTTTCGCATCCGTCGCGCCGCAGCCCCTGTTCCCATTCCAAGCCGCACCCAAACGCTCCGCGAAACGGCAAACGCTGCAAAAATTGCATAAAATACGAGCGTTTGATAAATTGCACTGCCGTTTTGGGCACAATTTGTTGATTAATCGCACATTGCATATATGTAGGGGCGTATGGCATACGCCCGAATTGCGCGGATTTTGCCATTGTTTTGCATTGCTTTCGCCGATGATGCGGCGGAATGTTCGCTGTTTTCGTGCGGTGGCGTTAAGGGCGTATGCAATACGCCCCTACATATATACCGTACGCAATCAACAAGCAACACACATCGTTTATATAGTTTCCACAAAAGCAAAACGGTTGTTTTTTCCAAACACCCCGAAAACTACATCGGATATAGGAAAAACTATGTCCTATGTAGGAAAAATTATGTCTGATATAATTCAAACTACATCAGACCTTTTTTCGCGAATTTCAAACCCTTGAAAAACAATCTCTTACAGAGAATATCCATTGTATGAGCATTTTCTTGGAACTCAATGCGTTACGCGGTCTTGGCGGTATTCACTGTTTTGTAAAGGAATTGCCTTGGGCGTGATGTGGCGGTCGGGCATCTTGCGCCAGGGGCGGCGTTTTGCTGTGGCGCACTTTTTTTCGCCGTTACATTGCAATTTTTTCACGATTGTGCAAGAATGTTTGCGAATATTTTTTATTTTTGCAACGAAGATTAATCTCATGAAACAAAAGGTGCATACAGTCGCGTCTGAATGCAAACGGCAATTAAAATGAAACCATCAAGGATTCTGCTGATTATCGTTGCTTTCGCCTCCATAATGTTCTGTGCAAACGAGGCGAGAGGGCAAGTTTTCATCCTTACCAACGACCAGCAGCTGCGCGACCTTGCAAATTCCCCCGAAAAGGAAATAGACAACACCACAGGGATAAACAAGAGCAAACTTAGCCTGAAAAAGGCTGTGGAACAGGCAAAGGGCTGGCATTCCGACCAGATTACGATAGCCTTTGACGAGTTTTTCCGCCAGTATCGCGATGACCAGAACACCGAGCGCAAGCTCACGCCCGACATGGACGAATATGTGGACTGCATCGCGAAGATAAGCGACTACACCACCAAGAACGCCGGCGCGGGGTTGCAGCTAAGCCTCCTCAGTCCGCTCGAGCTGGGACAGGCATACCGCAACCAGACCGGGAACACCGGCAAGTGGGTGGCTTTCAAGGTGGGGATGCGCAACGCGCAAACGGGAAAGTTCAGCCTGCAAATGTGGCAGCAGACGCTTTGGACCAACAACAAGGGCGCGACTCCCGTAAAGCTGAGTGCGGTGAGGGCATACGCCTTCAAGGGAAAGCAGATTGGCAAGACGAAGATAGCCGTAAATCCCGACGACATAAGGGAACTGAAAAACGTGAACCATGAGGTGCTCGACACCGCAGGACCAGAGAGCGGCACAATACCACAACAGAGGCTTAGAATATTCGGCGAGGAGGCAGGACTTGAGGGCTACGACAACGTGCTTGTGCTTCTGGAATATGAAACGCAGGAGATAGACTATTTTGCTGACGACGCGCTGCCGTTCCTGAAGAACCTGCTGAAAAAGTATCATGACGCGGGCGTGAACCTGCGCTCACTGTATTGCGACGAGATGCACATACAGCAGGACTGGATTTATTTCGCCCACCAGGAGGACGGACAGTTCAACCTGCGTTTCTACACCGACGGCATGGGGCGCATGATGTCGCAGAAAACAGGTATGCCTTTCGACATCCGCCATATGCTCTACTTCGTGAACCAGCCGCTTATCTACAAGCCTACCGTGGAGGCAATAGTGAACGTGGAATACGTGCTTGGCGCGAAGCCCGAGGACGTGCAGCGCACATACCTAATGCGCGACAGCTATTACCGATTGCTAAACGACCATGTTGTTGATCTTTTTGTGGAGGCGAAGCAGTACGGCGAAAAGCTGTTCAACCGCGAGTTCCGTACTGGCGCACACTCATCGTGGGCCGAGTCGCCCACAATCGACAAGTGGGAGACCCCCGACAACACATATGCCGCAAACTACGAATACACGCCGAACTTTCTTTGGGGCAACACCGTGCATCAGGCTTCGGCGGCTTGCTACGACTATTTCAAGTGGGGCGAATATCTGCAACCCACGGGAAACGACTTCTGCGAATGCGGCTGGCTCGACCGCAACTATTACGGCGCGGCGATGGCGGCGTCAATCGGAGTTGTGAACAAAATCCCCAACGCCTACGCCGCCGCGTGGGGAATGCCCGCAGAAAGCAACGAGCGCAGAATGGCGATAAACTACGCCTACGGCTGCGACCCTCCGGAGAACATCAGGCTCATCACCGACGAAGTGCACCGCGACATTGACGTGCTGATGCTCTACCCGATGAACCTCGTAGCCGTTGACCCGAGGTTCGGAAGCTGGATGACGCAATACGGATATGCCAACTACATAACGAGCGACATGATGCTAAGGTTGGGCAAAATCACGCCCGAAGGCAAAATCCGCGTTGCCGAAAAGGAATACGGCACACTGGCGGTGCTGTATGAACCGCTCCCCGAGCAGGGCGAACTCAACTTTATAGAGAAATTCCTGAACGCCGGCGGAAAGGTGCTTTGGATGAGCGCACCGCCGATGCTCGACAAGGGCGGCAAAGATTGCAGTGCGCAGTGGCAGCGGATTTTCGGGGCAAAGAGCAAGTTCGGCATCGACAACGGAAAAGCCGCAAGCGGAAAAAGGGTTGAGTTCACAGGACTTATGAAAGGCATCGAGCCACAGACAATTCTCACCGACTTCATTGTTGACCGCATTTACCCGGCAGAAACGGTTGGGAGCGAAGTTGCCGCAACCTGCAACGGCGAGACAATTGGCACGGTGAAGGACTATCCCAACGGCGGCAAAGCCTGTTTCATGGGATGCCGTTTGCGCGACGACCAAAGCCGAAGCCTCGGCTATGAAAGCCGCAATTTGTTCGAAGTTCTCAACTCTCTCGGCGCGTACCCCGCAAGCGGCGCGTTCAATGGCATGAACGACAATCCCGCATACCTTTCGCGCACCGGCGAATACTTTGTTTCGTCATTCCCCAACGGAACTGCGATGGTCGTGAACCATTACCGCACGCACGTTGAGAATTGGAACGGAAATTTTTCGCGAAACGGCGAATACGACGCCCGAATACTCAAGGACAATCCGCTGCCCGGCGACACCATAATGTTGAAAAACGCGGCTGTGAACGGACACCGCGTGAGCTACAAAGGACGGCTGTCGATGGGCTTCAACGTAAAGGAAAAACGTCTCTGCGCATTCTACGGGCAGCGGTGCAACGAAATCACCGTGGACGGCAAAAAATACAAATTCGCCACCACAAAACTCAACGACATTACTTTCGGGCCGGTAAAAGGTGATATGTCGCACTACAACCTCTACGCCAACGGGGCGGAGGAAATAACCATACCGGTGCCGGCAACGGCAAAAAGCGCAACGGCAACCGTTGACGGGGCGGAAGTTCCCGCTGTGGTGAAAAAAGGCTCGCTTACGGTAAAACTCAAAAAGGAACAATACGGGCGCAAGGTGGACATCCGCCTTTAGCGTGCGGAAAAAAACAGAAATAAACGTAATACCATAAAATGATGAACTTAAAAAAAATCAAATCCAGACTGCTTGGCGGGATAACCGCAGCATTCGCAGTTGCGGCAATGTGGAGCTGTTCGGACAAGGTGGACTCCTCAAACCTTTTTGTGTTCGAAGGGGAAACCGTTTCCGACTATCTTGACCACACCGAAGGCTACTCTTTGTTTTCAAGGCTCACCAAGCGCGTAAAGACCGGGCGCAAAACCGACTCACGCGTGTCGTCGCTGCTCGCGGCACGCGGAAACTACACCGTGTTTGCGCCAAGCGACAAGGCCGTGCAGCAGTTTATCGACTCGGTGTATGAGAAGCAGAACTATGAACTTGACAGCATAACATACGAGATTGCCGAATACATCGTCAGGAATGCAATTATCGACAACCAAGACCAATCAGGGCTCAAGACAACCGACTTCGTTATCGGCGCACTTGAAACCCGCAGCCTTGATGACCGATATATAATGATTTCGTTCGACACCATTAACGCCAAGACGGTTGTTGTGGTGAACGAAAAGTCAATCATCGAAAACCCTGACGTGGAATGCAGCAACGGTTATATACAAGGCGTGAACCGCGTGCTCCAGCCCTCGAACGACAAGCTGCCCGACCTAATCAAGGCCGCGCCAAACATGAAAATATTCAGCCGTCTGCTCGAGGAGACCGGCTTTGCAGACTCCATGAACGTAGTGCGCGATGAGGATTATGAAATAAACCACCCCGAATACGGACCAAACCTCAACAAAACAGCCGAGATTGCAAATCCCGACCACAGATATTACGGTTTCACCGCCTTTGTGGAGACCGACAGCGTGTTTATGGAGCAATGGGGGGTTAGTGAGCCGGAATACAAGAGCGACGTGTTCGTGAACTGGGAAAGCACTCTCGCCATCATAAAGGAGCAGTGCCAAAGGGCATACCCCGACGCAACGGCGGAAGACCTTAAAGACCCCAACAACGCCGTACACCAATTTGTGGCATACCACATTGTTCCTGCCAGAATGAGCTGGGAGAAAATGGTGATACACCAGGTTGAGATGGGCTACGCATACAGCAACCCCAACAACCTGACAATCGACTGCCACGAGTATTATGAGACGCTCGGCGGCTACCACCGCCTGATGAAGATAACGGAGGGAAGGCAGAGCGACGGCAAGCGCATAAACCGCCACTGCACCTACGACCGCGACACATACGACGAGCTTCTTGTTGACCGCGCCGGCGTGAAAATACAGCCTGACAACGGTCGCGTGGCAAACAACGCGCTCAACGGCTTCTACTATCCCATAGACGAAGTGCTGGTTTACGATGACGACGTGCCAAACGTGGTGCTCAACGAGCGCATACGCTGGGATTTCTCGTCCCTGTTCTCCGAACTGATAAGCAACGGCTTGCGCCGCATAAAGGACGCAGGTGAACACGCAATACCCAATAACTATTTCGAGCGCATGGACGTTTCGGACGAGAGCTGGCTTGTTTACCTGCCCTACCACGGACCGAGCAGCATGTGCAACTACCAGGCTGACGAGATGAATATACGCGGACAGTACGACCTCACAATCCGTCTGCCGCCAGTGCCTTTCGAGGGAACATGGCAGTTCCGCATCTGCGCCCCCTGCAACACCGGCTTCGGAATGGCGCAGTTCTACCTTGGCAAGAACAAGAACAACCTCCAGGCCATAGGTCTGCCGGTTGACCTCCGCCTTTCGCTCTCCAACCCCAACATTGGCTGGGCGCCGGATGACGACGACCCGGAGGTAACAAGGCAGATAGACAAGAATATGCTCAACCACGGCTACATGAAGCCGCCACGCCATGACGGCATCTCGCGCAACGGTGCGCCCGTAACCGAGGCAATGCGAAACTCCACCACATACCGCGCCAATCTGCGTGTGCGCAAGATTGTGTGGACCGGCAACATGAAGCCCGAAGACACCATGTACCTGCGCGTGAAGTCGGTTTTGAGCAACCCGTTCGCGTGCTTCCTGCTCGACTATATGGAGTGGGTTCCCAAGAACGTGTATAACGGCGCAATAGAAGAGGATCAGTGGTAACATAGCCGCCACAAAACAATACAAAATGAAATCCCCGCACCCTCAACGGCGCGGGGATTTTTTTCGGCATCCCACGGCGCAAACGCCACCCCAAAGCGCAAAATCCGCAAGTTTTTGAATTTCAGAAATATACCTTATTTTGACGCTCTTTTGTAAGACTTTGTTTTTCAGGTGTTTGCAAGCGGCGAAAAAAGGTCTGATG
This sequence comes from Oscillospiraceae bacterium, assembly GCA_963603805.1. Classification (GTDB taxonomy): domain Bacteria; phylum Bacteroidota; class Bacteroidia; order Bacteroidales; family Bacteroidaceae; genus UBA6398. The sequence continues at coordinate 5,246 of CAVCON010000011.1, read as the reverse complement.
TAGTTTGAATTATATCAGACATAATTTTTCCTATGTCCTATGTAGTTTTTCCTACATCAGATATAATTTTCGGAATGTTTGGAAAAAGACAACCGTTTTGCTTTTGCGGAAACAATATGAACGATGTGTGTTGTTTATTGATTGCATACGGTATATTTGTAGGGGCGTATTGCATACGCTCTGTACGCCACCGCATGAACCACGCCGTAAACCGTCGCCGCAACATTGCGTAATCGGCGCAATTCTGGGCGTATGCAATACGCCCCTACGGCGGTGGAATTCTTTGATTGATTGAGAACTTTGTTTCGAAGGCGGCTTTTCTGTATTCCTGTAACTAATCCTGTTGTAAAAAACGCGCATCCGACAACATGGGATAGGCGAAAAATTAGTAATTTTGCACGAAAATAGGGCCGTGTGTGCGGTTCTGCCAAAAATTCATCAGAAAACAATAAACAGACAAGTTGATATGAGTCTTCAAACCCAAAAAATCAGAGAATTAGTAGAAAAGCGCGCCAAGGCACGTCTTGGCGGCGGCGAGAAAGCCATTGAGAAGCAGCACGCCAAAGGCAAACTCACGGCACGCGAGCGCATTGCCCTGCTACTTGACGAGGGCAGCTTTGAGGAACTGGATATGTTCAAGCTCCACCGCTGCCACAATTTCGGCATGGAAAAGAAACAGTATCTCGGTGATGGCGTTGTAACCGGCAGCGGCACAATCAACGGCCGCCTGGTGTATGTTTACGCCCAGGACTTCACCGTGAACGGCGGTTCGCTGAGCATCACCATGGCGGAGAAAATCTGCAAGGTTCAGGATTTGGCTATGAAGATGGGTGCGCCCTGCATTGCCGTGAACGATTCGGGCGGTGCGCGCATTCAGGAGGGCATCGACTCCCTCGCGGGTTTCGGCTCTATATTCCAGAGAAACATAGAAAGCTCGGGCGTTGTGCCCCAGATATCCATGATATGCGGACCTTGCGCCGGCGGTTCGGTTTATTCGCCCGCTCTCACCGACTTTGTGGTGATGCTCGAAGGCGTTTCGTATATGTTCCTCACAGGCCCGAAGGTTGTGAAAACCGTTACGGGCGAGGACGTAAGCTCTGAGGAACTCGGCGGTGCGTCAGTTCACGGCAGCAAGAGCGGTGTGGCTCACTTCACAGCCAAGACCGAGGAGGAGGCTGCGGAAATCGTGAAAAACCTGCTGAGCTTCATCCCGCAGAACAACATGGAGGAAGCTCCGAGAGTGGAATGCAACGACCCGGTTGACCGCAAGGAGGATATGCTCAACGAGATAATCCCCGACAACGCCAACATGGCATACGATATGTACAAGGTGATTGGCGCGGTTGTTGACAACGGGGAGTTCTTTGAGGTTCACTCGAATTTTGCAAGGAACATAATCGTTGGTTTCGCCCGCTTCAACGGTCAGAGCGTGGGCATCGTGGCAAACCAGCCCAGCGTTTACGCCGGCGTGCTCGATTGCAACGCCAGCCGCAAGGGAGCGCGTTTCGTGCGTTTCTGCGATGCTTTCAACATTCCCCTTGTAACCCTTGTTGACGTTCCCGGCTTCCTGCCCGGAACTGCGCAGGAATACAACGCCGTCATCGACCACGGCGCAAAACTGCTGTTCGCTTACGGCGAAGCCACCGTGCCAAAGGTTACGGTTACGCTGCGCAAGAGCTACGGCGGCTCGCACATAGTGATGAGCTGCAAGCAGCTTAAAGGCGACCTCAACTATGCTTGGCCTTCGTCTGAAATCGCCGTTATGGGCGCAAGCGGTGCTGTGGCAGTGCTCTGTGCAAGGGAGGCCAAGGCGCAGGAAGATCCCAAGGCGTTCCTCGCCGAAAAGGAGAAAGAGTACAACGACCTGTTCTCGAACCCCTATCAGGCAGCGATGAAGGGATATATTGACGACGTGATCGAACCGCGCAACACCCGCTTCCGCATCTGCCGCGCACTTGCGCAGCTTGCAACGAAGCGCGAGGTGCGTCCCGCAAAGAAGCACGGAAACATCCCAATGTAAAACCAGCCAAACGTGATAATAAAACATAACCCAATGAGGCGCGTAAGGTTTGTTCTTCTCGCAGTGTTGCTTGCGGTGTGCGCCAACTTTGCACAGGCGCAGATTGCAACCAACCTGAAGATAAGCGAAGTTGTTGTGGACAACCCCGCCGGGCTTATTGACGAATACGGAAAACGGCCCGCGTGGATTGAGATTTGCAACACCTCATACGGAACGGTGAACCTGCGCAGCTGCTACCTTACGACAAACCGCAAGGCTCTCGAGGAAATGTCCGTGCCCGAGAGGACGAGGCTCATGTCGCCCGTTCCGCGAGGCGACGAGCGCACAAAACTCAAGGCACAGGGACGTATTGTGCTTTTTGCCGACGGAGAGTCCAACCTCGGTACGCTGCACACAAATTTCACCCTTGACCCGGAAAAGGAAAACTTCATAGCCTTGTTCGACGGCGACGGACACACCCTGCTCGACTCGGTAACAGTGCCGCCGTGTAAAGAGGCGGGAAGTTCGTATGCGAGATTTCTTGCCCCCAATGGCAAAGACTTTATCTGGAAATGGTGTCCCGCCGAAAAAGTAACGCCCGGTTGCGCCAACAGCAACGCAGGGATGACCGACAGCAAGGTGGCAGAGTTTAAGGAAAAAGACCCCCACGGCTTCGGAATGGCTATTCTCGGCATGGGGATAGTGTTGTCGTGCCTCGTGCTGCTTTCGCTTTTCTTCTACCTGTTCGGCAAGATATTCGCCAACGCAAACAAGACAAAAGTTCAGGCACACGTGCAGGAAAGCATACCCGAAGAAAAGCCCGAAGAGGACGACAGCGTGATTGCCGCCGTGATTGCGTTGGCTTTGAAGCAACGCCTGTACGACCTTCACGACCACGAAAGCGGCGTGCTTACAATCAGGATGCGCCGCACCAATTGGACAAGGACGGGCAACAGCAACTAACAACATTAAACAAGAACTTGTTTTTAATATGAGAGTATATAACTACAAACTAAACGCCGGCATCCTTACGATAACCGTTGACGAGGCGGCCGGGGCAATCGCGGGAATAACGGTGGAGGACAACGAACTTTCACTGCCCGAAGGATGCGAGGAGGAAGCTGTGGCGGCAATGGCTCTCGCCGTTGACAAGGCCATAAACGAAGTTGTGCACGATGACGAAAGCGACGTGATAACGCTGAAGCCCGCCGAATCGCGCTGGAACGCCCCCGAATTCCATTTCAACACAGTTGAGAAAAACTAACAACCGAAACAAAACATAAAGAGATGAAACAATACAAATACCGCGTAAACGGAAAGAACTACGATGTGGCGATTGACGAGATTAACGGCAAGAACGCCAAGGTTACTGTAAACGGCATCAGCTATGATGTCGAGGTAGAAGGCGAGGCTGGCGAAGGTCTGGCTCCCATCAGCGGCATTGACGCTGTTGCGGCAGCTCCCGCAGCCGCTCCGGCAAAGGCTGTAGCCCCTGCGGCTGCAAGCAAGCCCGCCGCAGCTCCAAAGGCATCGTCTGCGCCCGGAAAGGGAACGCCCCTGAAAGCCCCCCTGCCGGGCACGGTTACAGACGTGAAGGTGGCTGTTGGCGACGCTGTGAAGAAAGGGCAGACCGTAGTTGTGCTTGAGGCCATGAAGATGCAGAACAACATCAACGCCGAAAGCGACGGAACAGTAACATCCGTTGTAGTAAACAAGGGTGATGTCGTAAACGCTGACGACATTCTTATAACAATAGGCTAACAACAATCGAGGAATGAACGAATTCTGGCTCTTTCTTTCCACAAAGTTCAACGACTTCCTCACCTATACGGGAGTAGCCTGCGCGTCTTACCAGAACCTCATTATGATTCTGGTGGGAATTGTGTTCATTTGGCTTGCAATCAAGAAAGACTTCGAGCCGCTGCTTCTCATTCCCATAGGGCTTGGCATAATCCTCGGCAACATCCCGTTCAAGGCCGCCGGGTTGGAGATAGGCATATACGAGGACAACTCGGTGCTCAACTTCTTCTATTCCGGCGTTAAGGACGGCTGGTATCCGCCGCTGATATTCCTCGGGATAGGTGCGATGACCGACTTTTCCGCCCTGATAGCGAACCCCAAGCTGCTGCTTATAGGCGGCGCGGCGCAATTCGGCATTTTCGGGGCGTATATGCTCGCACTGCTTTTGGGCTTCGAACCCAACCAGGCGGCAGGCATCGCAATCATCGGCGGGGCTGACGGACCTACGGCAATATTCCTTTCGTCAAAACTCTCGCCTAACCTCATGGGGGCGATTGCCGTGTGCGCATACTCCTATATGGCCCTTGTGCCGGTAATCCAGCCGCCGTTGATGCGTCTGCTCACCACCAAAAAGGAGCGCGTGATACGCATGAAGCCGGCAAGGCAGGTTTCGCAGACCGAAAGGATTATCTTCCCGATTGTGGGACTTCTGCTCACGACTTTCATAGTCCCCTCGGGACTTCCGCTGCTCGGTATGCTGTTCTTCGGAAACCTGCTCAAGGAAAGTACCAAGACCACACGCCTTGCACAGACTGCGGGAAGTTCGCTCAACGACATAATCGTGATGCTCTTGGGACTTACCGTGGGATGCTCCACACAGGCAAGCGTGTTCCTCACACGCGACACCATTTTCATCTTCATTCTCGGAGCGTTCTCGTTTGTAATCGCAAGTGCATCGGGCATACTGTTCGTAAAGCTGATGAACCTGTTCCTGCCCAAGGGCAACAAGATAAACCCGCTTATCGGGAATGCCGGTGTTTCCGCCGTGCCGATGAGCGCGCGCATCTCAAACCAGATGGGACTGAAATACGACAGCGGCAACTATCTGCTTATGCACGCCATGGGGCCGAACGTTGCCGGTGTTATTGGTTCGGCTGTTGCCGCAGGTGTGCTGCTCGGTTTCTTGAACTGACAAGAGGCATTTTCCGCACAGGCGGGAAAACCTTATACATAACGAAATCCCTTCCCTTAAAGGAAGGGATTTTTTCTTTTGCAGCTTTATTCGGGGTAAGGAAAACAGTCGGTTTGTTTCCTGTTCTCCATGATATATTCGGCGTACTTGTTATCGGAAACGACGAACACCGCAGAAAATACGTAAGGCATTGAATGCCAAAGAAATAAGTGCAAAAAGGGTAGCCGTTGTAACTTTTTGTTTTTCAGAGGTTTGAAAACGCGAAAAAAAGGTCTGATGTAGTTTAAATTATATCAGACATAATTTTTTCTACAT
>CAVCON010000010.1:17953-22641 GCA_963603805.1 Oscillospiraceae bacterium | reverse complement strand
TGATGTAGTTTGAATTATATCAGACATAATTTTTCCTACATAGGACATAGTTTTTCCTACATCAAATGTAATTTTCGGGATGTTGGAGAAAGGACAACCGTTTTGCTTTTGCGGAAATAATATAAATGAACTATGCTGTTTTTTATTGCATACGGTATATATGTAGGGGCGTATGGCATACGCCCTGTATGCCACCGCATGAACCGCATCGCAAACCATCGTCGCAACATTGCAAATCCGCGCAATTCAGGGCGTATGCAATACGCCCCTACATAGGCGCAATTCTTTGATTAATCGTTGTTTGTGCTTTTGTGATGTGTGTCGCACACGTCCTGTACGCCACCGCATGAACCTCATTGCACAAACGGAACAAGCTATTGCAGCAATATGGCAAAACTGCACAATCCCACCCGAATTTCAGAGTTCCCTTACCTCTAACTCGCGCAATCTTTTGCCAACTCTTTTGCAAATTCGTCCGCTTCCCGCAATGTGTCCAGTTTTCCCACGTCAAGCAACTTCAGATCGTCCGACACCACGCCACAAATGTCAAGCCTCACACATTCTTCCAAATAAAAGTCGATAATAGAAAACTCATCAGGCCAATTTTCCATAGCCTTGATTGCCTGTGGCGACAAAGCATGAATACCAGAAAAAGCGTAGTTTACACACTTGCTTGGGGTAAAATCTGGATAAGGGCTGCGCATTTCACCTGTTGTCAGGTTTTGCCACCCTTGAAGGCGCATTGTTTCGGGATTGAAATAAAGCTGTCGGTTTGAATTGCGTTTGCTTACGAGCAAGGCGGCATCATGGTTCATGGAGCTTTTGAAAAAGGCATCCAAGTCAACATTGCTCAAAATATCCACGTTATGAACCAATATGGGAAGAGAATAGTTGTCTGCGAGCAATATGTCTGCTGCCTTTTTCAGCGCACCGCCAGTGTTGAGAAGTCTTTCGCGCTCCGAAGATATGTGCACATCCAAGCCATAAGGTTTGTTGCCATCGATATAGCTGCACAGCATATCGGCAAAATGATGCACGTTCACTGTGATGTCGTTGAAGCCGTATTTTTTCAAATCCAAAAGCTGGCGCATTATAAGCGGCATTCCGCCAACCTCCACAAGAGCCTTTGGAATGCGGTCGGTCAAGGGTTTCAGCCGTGTGCCTTTTCCCGCAGCCAATATCATCGCCCGCCTCAAAGACTGTTCATCGTGCTTTTGCTGCGTCATACACTTCATTGTTTGCCGGCAATACCGAGTTGATTTTCTGCTCCCTGTGACAAATTCTCACTTCCACGCCGAATTTGCGGTTCAAGTGTTCGGCAAGATGTTGCGCCCCATACACACTGCGGTGTTGCCCACCTGTGCAACCAAACGAAAACATTATGTCAGTAAAGCCACGCTGGATATAACGTATAACGTGCGAGTCTGCGAGTTTGTAAACGCTGTCAAGAAATTTAAGGATTTCACCGTCGTCTTCAAGAAAGCGTATCACGGGTTCGTCAAGTCCTGTGAGATTCTTGTATGGCTCGTAACGACCGGGATTGTGCGTGCCGCGACAATCGAACACATAACCGCCGCCGTTTCCGCTTGTGTCCTCGGGAATGCCCTTGTGGAAAGAAAAACTGAACACTCTCACCACAAGTTTCCCCTTACCGTCATATTTCGAATAAGTCGGCGGTCCGTCCTCCTCGTGAGCCGCATAAACATTTGTAGTGGCAACCCGAAAACCATCGTCCCGTTTGAATTCTTTTGGCTTGCGCTCCTCAAACTGCGGCAAGTTGCAAATTTTAAGCAGCACCTCGTTCAAGTAAGGATAAGGGCAAGCCCCTTCGTTAAGCAAATTGCGCAAATTGGTTATAGCGGGGGGGATGCTGCTTATGAAATGCGGCTTGCGCTCGTAATATCCGCGAAAGCCATAGGCACCCAACACCTGCAAAAGTCTGAAAAGCACAAACAGCGGCAGACGCTTGCGGAAATGTTTCTCGTCTATGTCTATATAATGGCGTGCCGATGCAATATATTTTGCCACCAGCTCCTTGCGCAACGAATCGGAATACCTCGCAGAAGCCTGCCACAAAAACGAAGCCACGTCGTATTCGCAAGGTCCTCGCCTTCCGCCTTGGTAATCTATGAAATATGGCTGACCGTCATCCGAAAGCATCACGTTTCGTGCTTGGAAATCCCTGTACAGGAAAGCCTCGCTATGCTCTGCCGTAAGCTCGTCCGCCATTAGTTGGAACGCCGCCTCAAGTTTCATCTCGTGAAAGTCGATATTCACCGCCTTCAAAAAGCAATACTTGAAATAATACATATCGAAAAGCACCCCTGTACGGTCGAACTCCGGCTGGGGGTAACAGCACGAGAAATCCAGTCCTCTCGCCCCCCGGAATTGCAGTTCCGGCAACGCTTCGATTGTGCGTTCCAAAAGCTTTCTCTCTTTCACCGTATATCTTCCGCCGGCATTCCGCCCTTTTTGCAACGCCTCATACAAGGTGCGGTTTCCAAGGTCGGTCTGTAAATACCGCATTCTGTCTTCCGCTACGGCGAGTATATGAGGTACAGGAAGTTTGCGGAGTGTGAAATGCCGTGTGAGGTTTATGAACGCGTTGTTTTCGTCTGCCGATTGCCCTACAACGCCTACCACGCTCCCATTTGGGCATTTCTCACCACAAAGGCGGTAATAAACGCGGTTGCTTCCCGATGCGGCAAGGCGTTCCGTTGTTTTCGGCATTTCACCGTATGTGGCTATATAAAGTTCTTTTAGTTTTTCCATAAAAACAAAGCTGAAGATTTCTATTTAGTGCCTCCTCTTGCGTTTCTCCCATATTGACAGAATTTTGTTGCGGATTGCCACAAAGCCAAGAACAGAAACCACTGTGTAAAGCACCGCGCCCATTGCCATTGCCTGTATTATCAGTCCGCCGCCAATCTGGGGATAAACCACAGAGAGAAGCTCCATATAATAATTTCTCACAAAACAAACACCCACGAGTGCGCACAACAGCACTATTGCATTTACCGCTATTAAAAATCCCAAATATGGTTTTGCCACCCTTGACGGCGAATAGCCTATGAGCAGGAGATTTTCTATTTTGTCGGAGTTTTTCTCTACAAGCAAATAGACGCTAAGCATGAGAATGTAAAACGAAAGTATGCTTATAAGCAGCCCGACCGAGAAAACTATACCTGTAACCACGCGCAGGAAATACGTCATCTTTCCCGCGTCAAGCTGGTCATCAGCTATATCGTAGCCTTTAGCGTCCATAAACTTGGATATTTCAGGGTCGGCAGGATTGTCCGTTTCCACAATAAGGCGCGAAGGCAAATCGTCTCCGTCTTTTGCAAATCTTTCATTGCTCCAACTCATAAAGGACAACGGAACAAGTATTGAATTTATGCGCCCGCTAAAACCCACGACCCTACCTTTGAACGTTTCGTGTTTTCCGCCCGAGTTGACAATTATCCTCACGTCAAGCATCCCGGCAAGCCCCTCTGATATTTTTGGAAGCCCCCTGCTTTGTGCAAAACCAAAATTATAAAGCGTAAGATAAGAACGCGGCATTATTATAGGCACGCTTTTGCTGCCCGGAGAATATTTCCATGCATCCTTTGAAACCTCCACAAATTCGTCAGGCAGCGCATCGAAAAACAAATCTGTAGTAACAGCGTTGCCACCACCGACGCTCATTGCCGCCATAACCCGGTATTGGGAGGAATGAAACGCCCCCACTTTCCCGGCAAAAGGCTGCGCGGAGATTTCATTTATTTCCGCGTCCGTAAACGTGTTGGCGTTTCCCGAAAGAGTTCCCGCCGCGCCTATGTGTTTCGACACAACGAGAAACTGTTTCTTGAGAATGCCGTCTTCGCTGCCGAAAATAGGAGATACATCAAAATAAAATTGAACCGCAAGCAGCACAACCGCCATACCGAAAAGGTTTGCCGCAAAATAGCCTATGAACTGCGGAAAACTTATATGCCGCTTCAGGAGTTTGTTAACCAAATTCATAGCGCATATACTTTATCGTAGTCCATTTTCATGTGTCTGCCTATACTTGTAACAATAACGCCGGCATTGTTCCTTTCGGTTTCTTCGTTTATAAGTTCCGCCATTATCGCGGAGTTCTTGTCGTCAAGATGGCTCGTAGGCTCGTCAAGAAGGAGAAAATCAAAACTGCCGACAAGCGCCCGCATCAATGCCACGCGCTGTTGCTGTCCGAAACTCATCTGTCCGAGCAGCGAGTCCATGCGTCCGCCAAGCCCAAGGCGTTCAAACCATTCGCCTATCTCGCTTTTTTTCCTGGCGTTCGACAACACATTGCGTATCTCCACGTTCTCATACGCCGTAAGTTCCGGGAACATCCGCAGCTCCTGAAACATCAAACTTATTCCGTTTTTGCGCAGGGCGACCCACTCTTTCATTGACAAACCGCTTGAGCAGCGTCCGTCAAAAAGTATCTCCCCGGAAAAGTCGTTCCTCATGCCCACCAAATAGCTACAAAACGAGGATTTTCCTGTTCCCGATGCGCATTCTATAAGATAGCGTTTGCCACGGGAAAAACTTACGCTCTCCCTGCACCAAACATCACTACCCGACATATCCACGCGCCGCTTGAATATGTCCGGACAAACGTTACGAAACTCTATCTTGTCCATTTTTAGTTTGTTTTCAGAAATTTCTTCTGCAAAACT
>CAVCON010000010.1:12893-17815 GCA_963603805.1 Oscillospiraceae bacterium | reverse complement strand
GAAATATCAAACAACCGAAAATATATGACAGCTACAAAAAAGTTTATGTTGCCCGAAGCCGAAATACCAACGCAGTGGTATAACATTCAGGCCGACATGAAGAACAAACCGATGCCTTTCCTAAATCCCAAGACGCACGAAGCATTGTCTCCAGAGGATTTATACCCTATTTTCACCAAGGCTTGCTCACAGCAGGAGCTCGACCAGAAGAACGCATGGATTGACATTCCCGATGAGGTGAGAGACTTGTACAAGAACTACAGGTGCACCCCGCTCGTAAGGGCTTATGCCCTTGAAAAGGCCCTCGACACCCCCGCCCACATATATTTCAAAAACGAAAGTGTAAGCCCTGTTGGCTCGCACAAACTCAATTCCGCCCTTGCACAGGCGTGGTATTGCAAAAACGAAGGCGTAACAAACGTTACCACGGAAACAGGTGCGGGCCAGTGGGGAACGGCACTTTCATACGCCTGCCGCCAATTCGGACTTGAGCTTGCCGTTTACATGGTGAAGATAAGCTATGAGCAAAAGCCCTACCGCCGCAGCATGATGCAGACTTTCGGCGCGCAAGTTACAGCAAGCCCCTCCATGAGCACAAGGGCGGGCAAAGACATCCTCACAGTTGACCCTAACTGCAACGGTTCCCTTGGCACAGCCATCTCTGAGGCTATAGAGCTTGCTATAAACACACCAAACTGCAAGTATTGCCTCGGCTCGGTGCTCAACCACGTTTCCCTCCACCAAACAGTCATCGGTCTTGAAGCCGAAAAGCAAATGGAAATGGCAGGGGAATATCCCGACAAGGTTATCGCTTGCTTCGGCGGCGGTTCAAACTTCAGCGGAATTGCATTCCCCTTCATGCGCCACAACATTCTCGAAGGCAAGAACACGGAGTTCATAGCAGCAGAGCCGGAGGCCTGTCCCAAGCTCACACGCGGCAAATTCGAGTACGACTTCGGAGACGAAAGCGGATACACACCGCTGCTTCCCATGTACACCATAGGACACAACTTCCAACCGGCAAACATCCACGCCGGAGGCTTGCGCTATCACGGAGCGGGCGTGATTATCTCGCAGCTACTGAAAGACGGCTACCTACACGGCGTTGACATCAAGCAAACCGACTCTTTCAAAGCCGGACTTTTGTTTGCACGCACCGAAGGCATCATACCTGCACCCGAATCATGCCACGCCATAGCCGCAACAATACTGGAAGCCGAGAAATGCAAGATTGAAGGCAAGAAAAAAGTCCTGCTTTTCAACCTCTCCGGACACGGACTTATTGACATGGCAGCATACGACCGCTACATAGCAGGAGACATACAAAACTATTCCCCTTCGGAAGCCGAACTTGAAAACAACCTTGAAGAGGTTGAGCCGCTGAACAAAGGGCTATAAGAAGCAAATCATAATAAAAAACGGTGTGGTCAAAACAATGATGACCACACCGTTTTTGTTGTACCGCGCACAAAGTACACAATTTTCAAAACCGTCTGATTAGCAAGAAATTACGTTTACACCGAATTCTTTTATAAGCATTTGTTATTCAAACGGTTACATATCGTCAAAATTATGTCCTATGTAGTTTGAATTATGTCTGATGTAGTTTTTTCTACATCGGACATAGTTTTTCTTTTTTCAGACATAATTTTCGTGAAAGCGACAGCCTACGGAAACATTCCCGAATATATTAATGCGGTCAGCAATGCCGTATCGAATTATGAACACGAGCAGAAATCGGCGAATAACGGCTTAAAGAACTCGCAAAGAAGCATGACTTAATCCATGAAAAGCCGTATATTTGCAAGGTCATTACGATGACAGAATTTTCGTGGAATAAAGAGAGAGTGCCTTTTTCTTGTGAAATCGCCAAATTCCAGCAAAGAATATGCAAGGCACGGAGCAGCTCATACAAATGGGTCTGCCTGTCCGTGTGTATATTCAGGTGTTTGGCGATACCTACAAGAAAATACGGAGGGCAGCCCTTTTTCTTTGACCATAAACAAATGCGGACAGTCCGTTAGGACGCCCGCATTTGCTATACTTATACCCATTGAATGACAAGTTGGCAGCAACTTGCCTATATTGTCTTTTTATTCCTTTTCTTCCGAATTCTTTTTGCCAAAATCAGGGTCAACCTTTATAAACGCGGAAACCGCCACTGTTACGAGACACAAAGCCATTGTCAGTATGAAGAACGACTTGTAGCCGAGGTTCATCTGAAGATAACCGGCAAAAAGTCCGGGTATCATCATGCTCAAAGCCATAAACGCCGTGCATATGGCATAGTGTGCTGTCTTGCTCTCGCCGCGAGAGTAATATATCAGGAAAAGCATATATGCGGTGAAGCCAAAGCCATATCCGAACTGCTCAAGGAATATAAGGGCGTTCAACAAAGAAAAGCTCACGTTGTCCGCGAAGCTCATATAAATGTATACAGAATCGGGAATGGATATGGCGGCAACCATGGGCCAAAGCCACTTTTTCAGTCCGCCGCGCGAAGCCGCAATTCCGCCCAATATACCTCCGATGGTAAGTCCTATAACGCCAACCGTGCCTTGTGCAAAACCGAGCTGCGCCGTGGTAAGCCCCATGCCTCCCGCCGATGTCTTGTCGAGCAAAAACAATGGGCACACCTTTGCCAGCAACGCTTCGGGCAAACGGTAGAGCAACATGAATAGTATCGAAATAACCGCAGCCTTCTTTGTGAAGAAAGTTGCAAACGTTTTAAGGAAATCCCTTATGCTTGACGAGAATGTAACCTGCGTGTCGCCTGAAACTTTCCTGTCGCCAGACGGACGCGGAAGTATGAATTTATGGTACAGGAATATCATGATAAACAAACCAGCCGTTATATAAAACATAAGACTCCAGCCCATTGACACACTACGTGTATGGAGTTCCAGCAGTCCCGCAAGTCCCAAAAGCAGTCCCGAACCGAATATTGTGGCAATGCGGTAGAATGTGGAGCGTATTCCCACAAACAAGCTTTGTTCGTGGCTTGTGAGTGCTATCATGTAAAATCCGTCGGCGGCGATGTCGTGCGTTGCGCTTGCAAAGGCTATCAGCCAGAACAACGCGAGCAATGTCTGTATGTGGAGGCTCACATTTAGGGTGAAAGCCAAGCCGGCAAGTCCCGCGCCTATCAGCATCTGCATTGACCATATCCACCAGCGTTTGGTTTTCACCAAATCTACGAGGGGACTCCAAAACGGCTTTATGACCCACGGCAGATAAAGCCAACTTGTATATAGCGCGGCATCGCCGTTGTTCACGCCAAGATTCTTGAACATCACCAAAGCAAGCGTCATTACAATGACATAAGGTATCCCTTCCGCAAAATACAGCGAGGGAATCCACGCCCACGGCGAAACCTTTCCCGAATGCACGGAGACACTTTTTTTATCACACATATATATTCTTTATTTTTGAGTTTCTGAAATAATGAAGCAGAATATCACGATAGCCATATCCTTGGGCGGACATTACAGCCGCACCTATTTGGCAAAGTCCCACTCCGTGTCCCCACCCTGCGCCAGTAAGCACTATACGTGCAGGAACTCCGTCCTTGTCAACATCAAAGCGGTCAACAACAAAAGCGGAACTTTTAAGATGGCTTTCGCTCAACACCCGGCGTATTTCGAGTTCCTTCCCTATTATCATCTGTCTTTTTGTCCCTTCCACAAGAAGTTCGATTATTCTCCCACTCGCGCCGCGCCGCAACGGCACAAGGTTCTTTATATATCCGAAATCAATCCCCATTTTACCGTTTACCAAAGAGGACAATTCTTTTGAGTCGTATTCCACCCTCCAACGGTAAAAATCCTTCGTTTCCAAATCATAGTCGTTGAGAACTTGAGAAAGAACATTATCGTCTTTGCTGTTGCAAAAAGCATTTGGTGCGCTGCGTATCCAGTTTTCGGCATTCTCCTCCTTTGTCAAATCGGGCAGAGGCTTGTCATCGGCAGCATCCAACACCGGTTGCAAATAAGCTTTTTCAGTATTGTCCCAACAGCTTGAAAAGCGTTCGGAAACGCCTCCGCAACTTTTTGAGAAACGTGCATCGCATATTTCATCGTCGCAAACAAGCACTTCGCCAATAGTTTCCTCCACCGCCTTTTCCGCCGCCGGGTTAGCTGCGTGTGAAAGTCCCTCGTAACGCTGGCAGTGGTCATCAGCACAAACATCAAAAAGCTTATGGGCATCGTTTTCATACCATTTTATATGTCTCGGTATGCCGTTAAAAACATCGTTGACTTCGGTTGGTGCAACAACATCCGCACTATCGTTGCGTGATTGCAAAATGCGCATAAGCCAACTTCTGGAGACGACCGCCTGTGTTTTGAGATATTCCAATGGGGCATTGCAATTCATTTCGCTTGAAATGACACTGCGCAAATACACCTCAACGTCCACAATGTTTATTGCTTCAAGCGAAACGCCAGACACGACAATCTTGAGAGAGCCAGAGAAAGTCTCATCCTCCTTGCGCTCCCAATGAAACTTCTTGCCAATAGTTACATCTTTCAGAGTAAAAACACTGCTTGCATTCTTCGGAGAAAAGCACAATTCATCGTATGTCTCTCCGCCAAACAGTATTCTGCCTTTATCAATTACAGCAGTGTTTTGCCCATTGCAAACTGCGCCGTTGAACAGATAGTCCCCATTAAGCACAAAGGAAATCTCTTCCCCGCTCATTATGCCTACAGCCACTTTGCGCCGCGTAACATCCATATTTACCTAAGAATTTCTTCTGTTTCCGCCTCAGACAAAGTTACCTCTTTAAGTATTCCGAATGCCTTTTGCGGAGTGAGATTATTGAAATCTTCTTCTCTTGCTGTTATTATCAAACCACCCATATCCACAGAACCCGGACTGATAATCATTTTTTCATCATCCTCGGTGAAATAGCAGTCGGGACG
>CAVCON010000010.1:8687-12883 GCA_963603805.1 Oscillospiraceae bacterium | reverse complement strand
CATTCGTGCTTTCATCCACACTTGGGGCTACTATTGCAAGAGCAGGACAAGCATATCCTATAATCTTAAACAAGCCATCCGTAAACACGGACTGCAAGCCGTTTGCATACTCCGCCCAATCCCTTTCAACGGGAATGTTACCGCGTTTGCCGGCTTGGAAATGCAAATGGTCGGGAGCCGATGCACCACATTTCGGACCGTTATAAAAAGCCAAATATCCAGGGAGCGAATTTGCAATTTCACACAAATCGCGATACCTTCCATTCAAGCTTTGGTCTGTATGCTCTTTTGCGGGAATTGTAAGATGTCCATTCAGAATAGGAAAAGGATTTACCAAAACCTGATATTCCCCACCAAATGCGGGTAACATTATCTGCTGTTCGGGACGGTTCTTCTCACAAAGAAAACACGCACGCTTTGCGATGGAACTTTTATCGATTTTAGCCCCTGTCGAAACAATTCTTGACGGATTGAACTGCGCATTCAATACAGTTCCACCACATGGCAATGTTTTTGTTTTTATACCCTTCAGCCCATCAAAACGCAGACGCGCATCTTCCCAACATTCCAATTGCCTGTCAAAAAAAACGGCAATCTCTGAAACAGAGGGAAACATTAGACTTTCGTTCATTTTGCGTTTAATTTCTTGCGTGCCTCTATTTCTGCGGCACGCAAACTGTCTTTATACGCGTTGTTTTTGTTTATCTTCTCCTGCGAAAGGGCTGCATCCGAATTGTCCTCCCAGCGGCGGCAAAGATAAAGCACATCGTAAATTCTGGAAAGATAATGCTCACGCGAAAAAGCAAGTCCCAACGCATAATCTTCACCATAAGATGTATTAGGAAACCTTATTTCACGAAGCATAGGCGTATAGAATGCACGTGGTGCGCCAAGACCGTTGATGCGCAAGGCGTTGTTTCTGCCATTAGTCGAGGTCCACTCTCTATGGTCTATAATTCCGGGCGGAAGGGTATTCAGCTTGAAGTCCACAAGGCGATAGCTGCCTATGACCATGGCCGCATGGGTGCGGTGGAAACGGCTTACTATTTTTTCAAGCGTATGAGTGTCTGAATATATATCATCGCTGTCAAGCTGCACGGCAAAGCGTCCGCACCTATTATCATCTGCGGCAAGCTGCCAGCATCCGCCAATTCCCAAATCATCGCGTTCGGGAATTATATGGACAACACGGGGATTTTTCTTTGCCAATTCGGCAAGAATTTCTGTTGTGCCGTCTGTGGAATGGTTATCTACAACAATGACATTGAAATCAAAGTTCGCCTCTTGCGACAAAGCACTGTTCACTGCGTCTGCAACGGTACGCACCCTGTTTCTTACTGGAATAACCACCGATGCCTCGCATTCGAAACCTCCGTCTTTTGAAAAGTCAACAGCTTTTATCTGTTTTGGGGATATATAAGCATTTATATCCTTCAGATATTCCGTAAACGCCGCCTCCATTTCTTTTTGGCGACGGTGGAGCTGCGGGTTCAGATAGTCAAATTGCTTTTGTCCACTCTTGCGCTTGTCTTCCTGCACAGCCGTATATATTTTCTCCTTTACATGAAGGATGCTTCCCACGCGGCTTGCCCACAGACGAAATGCGTAAACACCTGCAAAGGAATATGATTTCGTCGCTTCTGAAACAAAGTTCCTTATAGCCTCCAACGGCACAAGCACAGCCTTGCCAAACTCAAAGGAATCGCTAACAGAACCTGCGGTGTAATCAATGATCTGTAAAACTTCCGTCTTCATGCTCGTCTATGTAATCGCTATAGGCGAGCATCGCCTTGGAGTTGGCAAGCAAATCACAAAAGCGGTTTAGAGAGTCTGCCGTAAAATGCAAAAGTTCCGGTTTTGCAGAAATCAAGACATACGGAGTATTGCAATGGCTCGCGATATACTTTAATGCCGAAGTTGATTCCAGCTTTACTCTTTTTGGCAGCCTTTTGACCGCAAAAAGAACATTCCCGACATTTTCGTGTTCATAAGCCACGAAACAAGTAATTGTCTGTTTCATCACTTGTACAGTTTATGCGTTGCCGCGAGCAAAGTGTTTTGCATTAACGAGCAAATGGTCATAGGGCCAACTCCACCGGGAACAGGCGAAATGTATGAGCAAAGCGGAGCCACCTCGTCAAATTTCACATCGCCGTTAAGGCGGAAACCTTTCTTCTTTGTGGCGTCCGGCACACGAGTTGTACCTACGTCTATTATCACAGCTCCCGGTTTCACCATATCAGCCGTTACAAAATCTGGTTGTCCCAAAGCGGCAATGATTATGTCTGCCTGACGGCAGAAAGCCTTTATGTCTTTTGTATGGCTATGGCAAACAATAACAGTAGAGTCTCCGTTATTTTTCTGCATCATTAGCTGCGCCATAGGTTTCCCCACAATGTTGCTGCGTCCGAGAACTACACAGGTCTTGCCCGATGTCTCAATTCCATAACGTTTGAGCAACTCCATTATTCCCTTTGGCGTTGCCGACACAAATGCGGGCAATCCGATAGCCATACGTCCGACATTTATCGGATGAAAACCGTCAACGTCCTTATGGAAATCTATCGTCTCTATAACTTTTTGCTCCGAGATGTGTTTTGGCAAGGGCAACTGCACAATTATTCCGTCAACTCCTGCGTCCTCATTCAGTTCTTTTACTTTCTGCAAAAGTTCCTCTTCGGTAACAGTATCTTCGTATCTCACCAAAATCGATTTGAAGCCGCATACCTCGCAAGCCTTCACCTTGTTCGCCACGTATGTCTCGCTTCCTCCGTCGTGTCCCACAAGTATTGCCGCAAGGCACGGGCGGCGCGAACCGCCATTAACAAGAGCCTCTACTTCCTTTGATATTTCCGCCTTTATTGCGGCGGCTGTCTGCTTTCCGTCTATCAGTTGCATATTCGTTTTTTTTTGTTGGAAAACCTATTTCTTCATTCTTGCCATCATCTGCTGCATACGTCCGCCGGTCATCTGGTGCATCATCTTGCGCGTCTGCTCAAACTGCTTCAGCAATCTGTTCACCTCCTGCAAATCTGTGCCAGAACCTGCGGCTATGCGACGACGGCGGCTGCCGTTTATCATATCAGGATTTGAACGTTCCTGCGGAGTCATTGAGTATATCATGGCTTCAATGCTCTTGAAAGCATTGTCGTCTATGTCTATGTTCTTCAAAGCCTTTCCCACGCCGGGAATCATCGACACCAAGTCTTTAATGTTACCCATTTTCTTAATTTGGGCAATCTGGGCCAGGAAATCATTGAAATCAAACTGGTTTTTGGCTATTTTCTTCTGCAAACGGCGTGCAGCCTTTTCGTCATACTGCTCCTGCGCACGCTCCACGAGAGACACTATGTCTCCCATACCAAGAATACGGTCAGCCATTCGCATGGGATGGAACACATCAAGTGCCTCCATTTTCTCTCCCGTGCCTATAAACTTTATAGGCTTGTCAACTACAGTACGTATTGAAAGAGCTGCACCGCCGCGTGTGTCGCCGTCAAGTTTTGTAAGCACCACGCCGTTAAAATCGAGCCTTTCGTTAAACTCTCTCGCGGTGTTCACGGCATCCTGACCTGTCATGGAATCGACCACAAAAAGCGTTTCGTCAGGTTTTACGGCATTTTTTATGGCTGATATTTCGTTCATCATCTCCTCGTCAACAGCCAAACGACCAGCCGTATCGATGATTACCAAATCATTTCCCTTTGCCTTAGCCTCCTTTATGGCGTTCAAGGCTATGTTCACAGGATCTTTGGAGTCTGGTTCGCAATAAACAGGAACGCCTATCTGCTCGCCAAGCACTTTCAATTGGTCAACAGCCGCCGGGCGATAAACGTCGCACGCCGCGAGCAGCGGCTTGCGGTTTTTCTTCTGCTTCTGCCAGTTTGCCAATTTTGCAGAGAACGTAGTCTTACCCGAACCTTGCAAGCCCGACATAAGAATCACAGCAGGATGCCCTGCAAGCACTAGTTCAGAAGTTTCGCCGCCCATAAGGCGCGCCAGCTCGTCATGTACAAGTTTTACCATCAACTGCCCGGGCTTCACGCTTGTAAGCACGTTCATTCCCATAGCTTTCTCCTTTACCGTATCGGTAAAAGACTTGGCAACCTTGTAGTTCACATCCGCATCCAAAAGCGACCGCCGCACCTCTTTCAGAGTTTCGGCTACATTTATGTCGGTTATTTTCCCCTCGCCTT
>CAVCON010000010.1:0-8677 GCA_963603805.1 Oscillospiraceae bacterium | reverse complement strand
AGAACGTTCAAGGCGGTCTGTAAGATTTTCAAACATATTATCGTATTCCTGTTATTTTTATTTCAAATCATGATTGCTCATTCGATGTTCCGCAAGAGCCTTGTACTTAGTTCCCGGTCTGCCGTAGTTGGCGTAAGGATAAATGCTTATGCCACCACGTGGCGTAAACAGTCCCTCCACCTCAATATATTTAGGGTCCATGAGCTTGATAAGGTCCTTCATTATTATATTAACGCAGTCTTCATGGAAATCCCCATGATTTCTGAAACTGAACAGATACAGCTTCAAGCTCTTGCTTTCCACCATTCTCACATCCGGGATGTATTCTATGCGTATCTCCGCGAAATCAGGCTGTCCTGTTATGGGGCATAGGCTTGTAAATTCCGGGCAGTTGAACCTCACCCAATAGTCATTCCCTTGGTGCTTGTTCTCAAAAGTCTCCAAAACTTCGGGGGCGTAATCCATTGAGTATTTCGTTTTGCTTCCCAGAGCCTTCAGTCCGTCGTCATTTCTGTTCATACAGTCCCTTTTCCTTGTCCTCCAAATACTTTTCAAGTCCGTGGCGGCGCAGTTTGCACGCAGGGCAATGCCCGCACCCTTCACCGGCAACGCCGTTATAGCACGTTACTGTTTTTTCTCTTATAACGTCAAGCACTCCAAGCCTGTCAGCCATTGCCCATGTCTCCTCCTTGTCAACCCACATCAATGGTGTATGTATGACAAACTGCTCCTCAAGAGCGAGGTTCAATGTTACATTAAGGCTCTTGATGAATGTGTCGCGACAGTCGGGGTAGCCGCTGAAGTCGGTCTGCCCCACGCCTGTAACCAAATGGCGTATGCCCCGCTCGCGTGCATACACAGCCGCAATGCTCATAAAGAAAAGGTTTCTGCCCGGCACAAATGTATTCGGCGGTCCTCCTGCGGGTTTCTCTTCGTCCATTTTTATGTCGTCGCAAGTCAGGGAGTTTCTGCCCAAGGCACCTATCATCGGAACGTCCAACAGTTCCCAGCCAACACCAGCCATACGCGACACTTCCTCTGCCGCCTTAATTTCCGAAGCATGGTGCTGTCCATACGAAAAAGTTACAGCCAGAACTTCCGCAAAACGTTCTTTTGCCCAAAACAGGCACGTGGTGGAATCCTGTCCGCCACTGAGCACCACAAGGGCCTTATCATCATTTTTTATCATTTTTCTCCTTCTCTATTTCCTTGGGCAGACGGAACGCCGTGTAAAGCTCCATCCACGCCCCTATAGTTACAACCACTATCCATTCATTATGCCGCAGCGGCCAGACACCATTCACACCCATCCACATGGCAAAAGAAGCCAGCACAAGGCACACCGCGCCCAACAGCTGCTGCCTCTGCAAACGCCTGACAACTATATTGCCGCCGTTATACCGGCCTTTATACTGCATTGCGAAAAACACCGCCGAAGCCACACCGTAAACATACGGCACATTCGCTCCCCAAGGAGAGCGAACCAACAGCAAACACACCAGCATAACAATTGCCGATGCGTCATACGCCACCACCTCCAATTTACCGAGTTTGTCCATTGCCAAAAGTATTGCCCGGCGCATCATCGCCGGAATATTCAACCACGTACACGTCCTCGTCTGCCGTTTTCATAAAATACCGCTCACGCGCAATGCGCTCTATTGCCCTCGGGTCGTTTTCCAAGGCATGGAGTTCGCGGGTGTCAGCACTGTAAATCTGGCGGTACTTCTCCAGTTCGGCTGCAAGCTCCCTTTTTTGGCAGCCAACGCGATAGCGTTCCAAAAGGCTGTTGTGGTCAAGAAAAGATATTTCCACGACAAAAAACACGACAAAGATCAATCCTTTGTGGTGTGCCATCCAAGTTCCTATTGCCTTAGCCCTGCCCATTGCGTTCTTTTTATGTGCAAAAATAGCAATTACTTTTCACTTACGGCATTGAAAACTTCCTCTTATACGTACGGCAAACAAGCGCATCCATTACAAAACATTATCACTTATTGTCAAGATAATACTTCAAGGCGCACTTGACATTCTCCTTCACCGCCCTGCTTGAATAAGTCGCACCGCTTATGCCGTCCACTTCGGCATTCACCGCCTTTTCAACCTTCATGCCGTTCCATTTGCCGAGAAGCCTCTGCCTTACACCCGAAAAAATCCCGGCGGTCTCCTCGTTCGGCATTGCCTCCACCTTTACAATCTTGTCGTTCTTTATGTAAACCTTGACAGGGGTATGCCCGGCATAACCTTTTATGCTTTTCCCTATCTTTTCGGTGTTCACCACGTATGTACCGTCGCTTGTGCGCGACATAGCCTTGGGCTTTCTCACATTGACATACGCCATGACCGATGCCGCCACAAACACCAGCACCAGCCCAGTAAGAAACATTTTCTTCTTCATCTTCATTTTTCCTTATATTTTCACACTATTCTAAAACGGGAACAGCAGCGGCAGCACGAAAGTCATAACCACTCCCATTATAATCTGCAAAGGCAGTCCCACCTTTATGTAATCGGCAAAGGTGTATTCGCCGGCGTGCATCACAAGCGCATTTGGCGGCGTTGCAAACGGCGAAGCGAAACACATACTCGCCCCAAGCGTTA
This sequence comes from Oscillospiraceae bacterium, assembly GCA_963603805.1. GTDB lineage: Bacteria > Bacteroidota > Bacteroidia > Bacteroidales > Bacteroidaceae > UBA6398. Next base: position 6,076 of record CAVCON010000010.1, on the reverse strand, counting down.
CCGCGAAAAGGAACGGGTACGGACTCGCGCCTATTTCCACAGCCGAGGTCATGGCTATGGGGGCCATCAGCACAGCCGTGGCGGTGTTGCTTATGAACATGGTGAGCAGCGATGTCGTGAAATACAGTCCGCAAAGCAACGCCGTAGGTCCAGCCGCCCCGAGAGCCGAGACGAGCGAATGGGAAATCAACGCCGAAGTGCCTGTTTTTTCCAAAGCCACCGACATGGGCATCATAGCGGCAATAAGTATTATGCTCTCCCAGTTTATGGTCTTGTATGCCGCCTCCACATTCCTGAAACAGCCGCAAAGCACCATAAGCAAAGCCGCCACCGTTACGGCTGTAACAGGGGCTATGGGGATGAAGTCGAACACCATCGCCATGACCATAAGCAGCATTATAACCGCCGCAATGGGGGCTTTGTAGTTTAGTATCACCTGCTGCGCCTTTTTTGCCGGCTGCCCCAAAACAACCCAGTCGCTCTCCTCGTTGTCAAGACGGCTTATGTTCTCCCACTTGCCCTGCACCAGCAAAACGTCGCCGGAATGCAGCTTCTGCTCGGGAAGATCGTCCATAAGGTAATCCTTGCTGCGCCTTATGCCCAACACGTTTATGTTATACCGTTCACGGAAGCCGGAGTTTCTCACAGTTACCCCTATAAGCCTCGATTCGGGCATAAGCACTATTTCGGCAATGCCCAAATCGTAAAAGTCGATATTGTTGTTGTCAAGTTTCTTCAGCCCGCCCTGCTTTGCGAAAGCCACAGACTTTTCCTTGTCGCCAAGGATGTATATTATGTCGTCAACCTCGAGCACGCGCTCGGGACTTGCTATGCTTTGCGTTACATTGCGTATCAAGCCGCTGCGGTCAGCCCTTTCATTGCGTATCTCGAGTATTGAAAGTCCGTAACGGTTTCTCAAGTCAAGTTCGGCAACGCTCTTGCCCCTTACCGAAGAAGCCTTGGTTATGAGATACCGGCTCACGCCGTTGTTGAGCCTGTATTCCTCGGCAAGTTCATCGAGCGTCTTGCCTTTGCCCTCGCGCCCCCCGTCATCCTTTTTCTTTTTGTTCAGAAACAGGCGGCACAACGGCAGCATCACTATTATTCCCACAGCCACGCAAACCGCCCCCACAGGCAGGAACGAGAAAAACTTCAGCGGCTCAAAGCCCTCATTCGTCAGCACGTCCTGGATTACAAGGTTGGGCGGCGTTCCGATAAGGGTCAGCATACCTCCCATACTGCTCGCAAAAGCCAAAGGCATCAGCAGCCGCGCAGGATGCGTGCCGGCCTTGGCTGCCATGCTTACAACAATCGGCATCATCAGCGCAACAGTGCCTGTGTTGCTGACGAACGCCCCTATCACTGACGTTACAACCACCACAAGCAGAAACAGCGCGGTGTCGCTCCCTCCGGCAAGTTTCATTATGCGCCCGCTCGCCGCCTTTGCCAAACCAGTCTGGAATATCGCGCCGCCGACAACGAAAAGCCCCACCATCATTATCACCACCGTGGACGAAAAGCCCGAGAAAGCCTCCTGGGGAGTGAGTATTCCAAACAGCAGCAGCGCACACAGTCCGCAAAGTGCGACAACATCCGAGCGCACCTTCCCGATTATGAACATCAGCACTGTGGCTGCCAAAACGATGAGGGTAACAGTCATATCCTTGCTTTTTTACATAACACACTAATCCAAAGTCCGCAACCGCCCACATCGCGCCACACGGCGCAAACAGACTGCGGAACTTTCAGTTTATAAAGATACGAATTTTATGCTTTTCCCAAGTGCGCCAACAGGCTTTTCGGCACATTTCCCCAACAGGACTTGAGATATTGGAATGCTTGTCTTGCAAACCACGGCGCACCATACAAAACGGCAAACTTACCGCAATTTTCATAACCCACAGAAAGGCAACACTTTAACCCAAAATTTTAATTTTACGCATTCTATTGGCGTTCAGATATTTACAAAGTCGAAAATTATGTCCTATGTAGAAAAAATTACATCAGACATAATTTTTTCTATGTCCGATGTAGTTTTTGCGTTTTCAGCATATAATTTTCATGGAAAACACGCAATGCACTTTTTGCCCCACCTGTCAATGCAAAGTAACACGAAAACTTGCTATATTTGCCACAATCCACAACAAACTTAAAATCATAAGGAATATGGAAAAAATGAAAAGCTTCGGACAAAAGGCATGGCTTATGCCACAGCCTGTGCTGATTATCGGCACATACAACCAAGACAACCAACCAAACGCAATGAATGCCGCATGGGCAGGAACATGGGATTTCCACGAAATAATGATTTCGATGGGTGCGCACGCCACCACCGAAAACCTTAACCGCTGCGGAGAATTCACCGTGGCATTTGCAACTACTGAAACACTTGTCGCATCGGACTTTGTCGGCATTGTGAGCGCAAACAAGGACAATGAAAAAATGCAGAAAACCGGCTGGAAAGCCGTCAAGGCCGAGCACGTTAACGCCCCTGTGTTCACGTGCTTCCCCATGACGATGGAATGCAGAATAAAAGAGAAACTCAACGAATCGGAGACCGGGTACTACATAATCGCCGAGGTGGTGAACGTTCTCTGCAACGAGCAATACCTTGCCGAAGACGGAAAGCCGGACATCGAAAAAATGAACCTCATAACCTTCGACCCGACCCACGACAACTACATACAGTTGGGACACAAGGTGGGAAATGCCTTCATAGACGGCAAAAAGCTGAAATAAAAAACAGTGCGGCGGAAGTTTTTGGGTTTCCGCCGCATTTTTCTATTTATGCATCTTTAACGCCACAAACCCTATTTGGGATTTGTCTCCCCTCCTGCAAACATTCCGCTATGCTTCATGCGGCGTTGCAGTATAAGGTCAAGCATTTTCTGTTCCCTTTTGGGGGCTATCATCTTGCGGAAAAACACATTGGGAATGGCAACGCCAAGGCTTATGAACAAAATTATCAGCGAGGCGTTTATCATATTTGTCATTGCCACCGTTACCTCGCCCACTATGCCGTGCATATCAATAAAGGCGAAAAGGGCGCGATACATCAGCACACCGGGAATCATAGGTATGACGCTCGGGATTGAAATGCACTGGTGGGGCGCATGAACAATATGCATCATGCGCGTGCATATAATGCTTATCACCGCCGAACCGACAAACGAGCCTATAACCACGCCTTGGTCAAGTCCTATGTTGTGGGTGCTGGGACCGAGGTTCACGAAGTTTCTCGTGCATACGGCAATTATCCCGCCCAAAGCCACAGCCCACAACAGGCGTGGCGGACAGTTGAAAATCATCGAGAAGCCCATTGCCGAAATCGCCGCAGCTATGGTGTATTCCCAATAATTGTGGTGGGGAATCATCGGAAGATCCTTGACAAAGTTGTCAACGCCGCACACGTTTATGGCGAAAGCTATGCCGAAAGCCATTGCAAGCACCATAAGCAACGTGTTTACGGCGCGTATTATACCAGTCTTCACATGGGATGAGAGCATATCGCTGACAAAGTTTATCAGCGGCACGCCGGGAACTATGTAAAGGGCGCAAGCCATGAACGGGTGATAGGGCGTGTCGCTTCTAAGCCAACCCACATCCGTATGCGTTGACAGCAGCATGAAGCCCCATGCCAGAATTGTGGACACAAAGGCCGCCACGGCTATGCTCACGTATGCGTTCATCTTTTTCGCCCCGAGCCACATCCTGAGGCGGAAGCCCAGAATGGCGGCTATCGATGCGTAGAAAAACGCCGTCCAGTCGCAGCCGAACTGTATGCAAAAGCCGCCGCAGGCAAAACCGCCGCCAATGGCAACCTGCCAAGGCGTATAGTTGCGCTTGTGGTTGCGTATCGCGGCAAGCTCCTCCTCGTAACGCTCAAGCGAATAGTCGTCCCTTATGCAGTTCCACGTAAGTTTGCTAACCTTCATTATTGCCCAAAGGTTCACGCTGTGTCCTTCGCAATGGCGGAATTTTGTGAACGAATGGTACTCGTCGCTAAGGTTTGCAAGGATTATGTCGTAGTTTATGGAAATGTGCAGGTTCTTTTCGTGAAAGCCCAAAAACGCCGCCACCCTTTTCATGTTGCGAAGCACACGGCTCGTGTCGGCAAGGCTCTCAAGCAAAAGGCAGCCTGTCTTCAAAAGAATGTCGAGCTTGTGGTTAAGCTCGGCATCGCTCATCACGCGTATCTCGCCCGCATTCAATATTCCGTTTTCCTTTTCTGCCATCGCCCTTTTTTATTTCTTTATAAGCGTAACCCCAATGCCAGGCTTGTCGGCAAGCGTAACCTTTCCGTCAACAATCTTCATTCCGTCAAAGCGGTCGTTGGCTATAAGCAGGTTTCCGTCAAGGTCGGCAAAGTCCACCAGCGGGGCAAGCTGCGCCGCCGCACTCACGGCGCACGAAGTTTCTGTCATGCAGCCGAGCATCACCTTCATCCCCAACGCCCTCGCAAGCACAACCATCTTGTATGCCTCGTGCAAGCCCGTGCTTTTCATCAGCTTTATGTTTATTCCGTCGTAAGCCTCGGCAAGGCGCGTTATGTCGCCGATGCGCTGGAACGCCTCATCGGCAATCAGCGGCAAGGAGCTGCGACTCTTGAGCCACACCATGTCGTCAAACCTTTCCTTGGGCATGGGCTGCTCCACAAACAGGCAATTTCTTTCCGCCAGCCAATCAATCATGCGCAAAGCCTGTTCGCGGTCGTTCCACCCCTGGTTCACGTCAACGCAAATTGGCACATCGGTCATGGAACGTATAATCTCCACCGTCTCGCGGTCGTTGTCCAATCCCATTTTCACCTTCAGCACCTTGTAAGGACGCGCCTCCTCCACTTTCTGCCTCACCACTTCGGGCTTGTCTATGCCTATGGTGAAAGAAGTGCAGGGAGCTTTTTCGGGCGAAAGCCCCCAAATCTTATACCAAGGCTGTCCCATAATCTTGCCAAGCAGGTCGTGAAGCGCAATGTCAACAGAAGCCTTGGCTGCGGAGTTCTTCGGGGCTACGCTGTCAACATAGCCCAAAATTTCGTCTATTCTGAAAGGGTCTTTGAACTGCCCCAAATCCAGACTGCCCAAAAACTTCGTTACGCTGTCCACGCTCTCGCCGAGATACGGGGGCATGGAAGCCTCGCCGTAACCTTTCACGCCGTCATACTCCAGCACCACCTGCACATCGGGCGTTGTGGTGCGGCTGAACTTGGCAAGGTTGAACGCGTGGCGCAACTTCAGCTCGTACGGAAAGAACGACAGTTTCAGCCCGGCACTTGCCTTTTCCTTGCGCTTTATTCCGGGAAACGCCCCGCGCATTTCCGAATTTGCAGGAACGCCCACCGCTGCGGCGGCAAGAGCCGTTCCCGTTGCCTTTATAAATGATCTTCTGTCCATTTGCCTGTTTGTTTTCACACATCCCTTAATCCGCATACCGCGAAAAGGGGACGGTAATATTTTCTTTTTGCAAAATTACACACTTTTCCCAAACAGCCCACACACGTCCACATACCGCTTTATCACAAACAGAATATTCATGCGCTTTTGGAAAACGTATAATGCAAAACAACAGTTTCCCGCTTTTCCAATGCTTTAACATCCGCATTTCATTGAAAAAACATATATTTGCAAGAACACAACAACAAAACACTCTGCGCCATGTTTTCCTGGATTATAAAAATAGCGTCTTGGATAATACCCATAATTCTCATGTATGCTATTTTCGGCAATTATTTTTGGATATTTGTCATTCTTCTTATAGCAGCAATCATTGCTCTGGGCTACATTGAGGACTTTTTCGAAAACCGCCGAAAAAGAAAAGCGGAGAAACTGGATGCCGAGCATATTCTGACGAAATTCATGGGCGAGCCGTGCGTTATTGTGAAGTTGCTTCGGAAAAAGACAGAGCCATGCACATTCCACATCTACCGCTATGGGGAAAGGGAAGCCTGCTGCATGACATACGTTTCGCACTACTCGGCAGAATACCGCCAAAACACCAATGTGTTCATACCTCAAGACCGCAACGGGCACATTCCACAAAGCATTGAGGAGGCAACCGGCATCAAATGGATGCCGCT
>CAVCON010000009.1:0-23259 GCA_963603805.1 Oscillospiraceae bacterium | reverse complement strand
CACAACATCGCAAATCCGCGCAATTCAGGGCGTATGCAATACGCCCCTACAAGCGATACAATTCATTAATCATTTGATATTTACGCACAAGTACACCACAGCACTTAAACCACATACGCAAACGTCGCAAATCATTACCGTATCATTGCAAAATCCGCGCACTCCAGACGTATGCAATACACCCCTACGGCGATACAAATTAATGATTTATCGTCTTTTGCAATTGCTTAATATCCGCGCCACCGCTTATATGCCACGGAAAGCGGCAATCAATAAACTTCAAGCACTATGCCGCGCTCGCTGACCATCTTACGCAGGTTTATAAGCCCATAGCGCATACGTCCGAGCGCGGTGTTTATGCTCACGCCTGTGGCATCGGCGATTTCCTTGAAGCTCAAATCCTGGTAAAAGCGCATATACAAAACTTCCTTCTGGTTGTCGGGAAGTTCGCGCAGAAGCCGTCCCACGTCCGTGAGCGACTGTTCGGTGATCATCTTCATCTCCACCGTGATGTCCGACAGCGAAGCGTCGTTGAACAGGTCGGCATCGCTCGCGTCGTTTGAAATGACATTCGAGTTGCGGTCCTGACGGTATTTGTCAATCACAAGGTTGTGGGCAATGCGCGTGAGCCACGCCGAAAAACGCCCGCTCTCCACGTAACGCCCCTGCCGTATGGTAACAATGGCTTTCATGAACGTTTCCTGAAACAGGTCGTCAGCCACCTCGGCATCGTGTACGAGGAAGAGTATATAAGAGTATATTTTCTGCTGATACCGTGCGAGCAATGTGTCAAAAGCGTCATTGTCGCCCTTGGCGTAATTCTTCACCAACTGCTCGTCCGAGAGTTTGCACAATTTATCCATTACTGTCTTTATATCATTTGTTCTTTGGAGTAACGATGTGCAATAGGCGGTAAAGTTTTATGTTAAGCATGACAAAATAAGCGATATTTATTTTAACCGCCAAATTTTTCGGCGGAAAAAAGCTTTGCACACAAAAAAAGCCCCGGATATTGCCAAATCGGGAGCTTTGTGCGTAAAAACGCCGTGCCGCCAAAGTATGACTTATACGGCATCAAGTTCGTCTGCGTCCCGTCCGCACATATTGCGTGCGTATGTTGCGCGGAATGTCTTTGGCGACACATTCGTGAAGTTCCTGAAATAACGCCCAAGGCTCGAAACATTGTCAAAGCCCATGTTGATTGCCACCTGCTTTATGGTGTTCTCGGGTTTGAGAAGTTCGCGCTTTATGTCGCGTATGGCATATTCGGTTATAAGCTGCAACGCCGTCTTGCCGCTGACCCGGAGGCACACCGAGGCAAGGTGGCGGTTTGACATACCCAATTTTTCGGAATAGAAGTCCACCCGCCTCGGGCGCGGGAACGTTGAGGTGAGCAAGTCGAGGAAGGCGTTGAACGCAACCTCACTTTTATAGAACGTATGCGGTTTCGCCTCCATGTGCTGCATTAGCATATCGGTGAGATAGCACGCCGCCGCCCTCATGAGCGACTCCACCACTTCCTTGTGGTGGCGGCGAGGCGCGCCGCGCAATGTGTTTTTGAGTATCACGCCGTATGCGTTTATGACCTCCGACTCCTCCCTGTCAAGGTGTATCACCGGGTTTTCCTCAATTACAAGGTTGAAGTCCCAGTTGTTTGCCATTAGCATCACATTGCGCATGAACTCGGTTGAGACGCACAGGCAGGAACATTCAAAGTCCATGCTCTCCATCATGTTCTCAATAATGTGGTTGGGGCGGCATATAACAAAGTCGTCAACCCCTACGTCATAGTCCGCGCCGTTTATGGTTATCGCGCCGCGCCCCCTGTTGCAAAGGGCAATGATGAAGTTTCCTATCTTGACCTTTTCGTTAAGGCAGATGTCCCTCACGTTGTCGAACGCAATCACATCCTCGTCGGCAAAGGTAGCCATGCTAAGGATGTCCTTGCCGTTTATGTCGAAAGTGTTCTTGTCAAAAGCCATGAGCAATGTATTTACGAATGCCGCCCCCGCACTATTCGTCGAAGATTTTCTCCATAATCAGCGCGTCCTCGTATCTGCCGTCAACAAAAAGCCATTGCGGCAGCAGGGCGACCCTTTCATAGCCCGCACCGGCAAACAGGCGGCACGAAGCCTCGTTGTTCTTAGCCACCACGGCGTAAAGCGTGTGCAGCGCAACCACCCTGCGGGCGTATTCATCGAGAAGCCCCAAAACTTCCGCGCCAATTCCACGGTTTCTGTAGCCTGGGAAAACAACAATGCCCGCCTCGGCACGCCTGTGGCGGGGTTCAAAGCCAGTAATGTCGGCAAATGCCACGGGCACTCCGTCGGAATTTCTGCACGCAACAAGCCTAACCTGCTTGTCGGCGTATATGTCGTTGCTGGTGGAGGATATGAAATTTCTCACAGCAAAGCGCGAATAAGGTACGTTTGTTGAGGAACACGCCCAAAGCTCCGGGTCGTTTTCCACACCTGCGAAGATTTCGAGGTCTTCGGGTTCGAGGGCGCGGAGACGCACATTCTCCCCTTTCAGCAACATCAGAAAAAGCGTTTGTATTTGAAATAAAGATGCACAAGCCCCTCTATGTGCTTCAGACCTATAGGCGTGAGAACCCTGTTTCTCGTCATGCGCTGGCAATGGTGAAGCACCGTGAATTCGGGAATGTATGCAAGGGAAAAACCAGCCTTTTTCACGCGCAGACAAAAGTCAGCGTCCTCGGGACCGTAGAATATCTTTTCGTCCAAAGGCCCTGCCGCCTCATAAGCCTCCCTTCTTATCAACTGGCACGCGCCAATGAGATATTCCGGCTCAAACCTCCGCTTCATTCTCTCCAATCCATAGGCGTAGCGGTAGCCATGCGGATGGAGCAGGTTCTTTACCTTTTCCCCGATACCGGGATAGCGTTTGCAGCTTTCCTGCACTAATCCGTCGGCATCCACAAGGCGGCAGCCCGCAAGTCCCACTTTTGGATTTTTCCTCATGAACTCCATCATGCCGTGAGCCACCGGCTCGGAAATTTCCGTGTCATTGTCGAGAATCCAAAGGTATTCGCCTGTGGCACGTTCCAATGCCCTGTTGCGGGCATACGCCACCCCACGGTTTTTCTCAAGCGAAATTGCTGTGATGTCTGGATATTTGTCATGCAGGAAGTGTATCGTGCCGTCCTCGCTGCCGTTGTCCACTACGATAACCTCAACGTCCTCGCGCTGCATCATGAACGACATCGACTTCAGGCAGTTTGAGAGAAGCTTCCTGCCGTTCCAGGTTATCAGTATCACAGACAGCAGCATGGGTTACCCGAAAAGTTTTATCTTCAAGGCTTTCAGCGCGGAAACAAACTCTTTCACGCTGTGAAACCTGTGAAGTTGTTTAAGCACAAATGCGGGCGACAGGAAATAACCAAGGTTCGCCCTGAAAAGTATCCGCTCCATTTCTTTTGCGGACAGGTTCGGATAGCTCACAATCGAAGTGCGCTGCACGTCGGTCGGGGTGTATTCGCCCGTAACTATCCACTTGTTTTCCTTGGCAAGGTTGTAGAATTCCGTACCTGGGAACGGCGACACGATGTTGAACATTATCTGGTCAACGTTAAGCCGTCTCGCCCTGCGTATGGTGTTCTTCAGTTTCTCCCGTGTCTCGAGCGGCGATGTCCCTATCAGGATGTTGAGCTTCACAGGCACTTTGTATTTTTTCAGCAAAGCCACCGCAGCGTAAATATGCTCCTTGGTGAAGCCCTTCTTTATGTACCTCAGAATTTCGTCGTCAAACGACTCCACCCCAAGGTCTATATAGCGGCAGCCCGACTCGCCGAGCATTTTGGCTATCGGCTCGGTTATTTCGTCCACCCTCGCCTGACAGCCCCACACAAAGCCGTGCTTTTTCAGCGCGTCGCATATAGCCTTTGTGCGCTTCTCGTTCCAGATGAAATTATCGTCCATGAAGCCCACCGCCTTGTAGCCTTGCGCCGCGAGCATATCCAGTTCCTCGGCCACGTTCTCCACAGAGCGGAACGACACGGCAGGTTTTCTGCCGTTTTCCCTGCGGTATTCAATCTCGCGTGCGAAAGTCAGCGAACTCGGAACGCAGTATATGCACTTGAACGGGCATTGCCGCGAGGTCAGCGCGGGAGTGTAGGGGGTTACTTTCAGCTTGGGGTTGTGGAAAGCGCGGTTGCCGAGCAGGTGGCGTGCCGGGAAAGGCAGCTCGTCAAGGTTCTTCAGCAGCGCGTGCGGCTTGTTGTTCACCACCTTCCCGTCTTCAAGATAGGATATTCCGTCAACTTTCCGCCATTCCTCGCCGCTCCCGGTGCGGAACGCCTCCAAAAGTTCGAGGAGAGCCATGTCGGGTTCACCGCGAAGCACAATAGTGCGTTCATGGTCCACACACTTATTTATATAATATGTAGGTCCGGGGCCGAGAAGCAGACAATAAGCCTCCGGCTTCAGTCTGTGTATTGTCCGCACCGCGTGCAAATCGGTGTCTATCGAAAGGTTCACCGTCCAGAACGAGTAGAAATCGCTGTCATCGCCCAAGACGAAATCCTCAAGACTGTCCTTTTCGTATGTGAAATCATGATACGCCACCTCGAAATCCCCCGATTTTTCAATCAGAGCCGCAACTGTCAGCTCGTATATGTTGGGAGTTGGATAGACAACGTGCGTGCACCCCGAACTTCGTTCTGCGGGGCGTTGTCCTGCCAATGGCGGCGGTACCAGGAAAGTTATTTTCATGTTCAGGCTCAAAAACTTTTTTGCGGTCAGCCCTCCGCGCCCAAGTCGCCCGCTATGCGTTTTTGCGATGGTGCGAAAAGCAGTGATGCCGCCACACATATTAACGCGCAAAAGCCGCCGATATTATTTAATGTGGCATAATAAGCCCACAAATCAAACACCGTAACAATCCCGAAGCACACAATCCTCAAATTCCAAAGCACGCGGTAACGCTCCATCCTGTCCCCAATAGCCAGCGACTTGTGTTTGGTGAGCTGGTTGGAGAAAAGTTTGAACGACAGCGGCACTGTGATTATGGTGAGCAGCACGCAGACCGTGCCGAGGGCGTATTCCGCATCCGCGTTGCCCACAAGCTGCCCCTTTGCCTCGGGAAGCAGCTCGTACACCCCAGTAAAGAAAAACGCCGCCAGCAGATAAGCGGCATACATCAGCTTGCAGCCGCGTGCCAGTGTCTTTATCTCATTATTTTTCATATTCCTTATTTATTAGTGGTTTGCCATAAATTCCGTTCTGTTCAGTATGGAACGCCCGAGCGTTACCTCATCGGTGTATTCAAGTTCGTCGCCAACCGTAACGCCCCGCGCAATCACCGAAAGCCTCACGCCTGTGTCGGCAAGCCGCCGCGATATGTAGAAATTGGTGGTGTCGCCCTCCATTGTGGGACTGAGCGCGAGAATAACCTCCCCCACCCCGCCGGCTTTCACACGGTCAACGAGCGACTGTATCTCTATGTCTCCGGGCCCCACTCCGTCAACCGGCGAAATCACACCGCCAAGCACATGGTAAAGCCCCGTATATTGCTGGGTGTTCTCCACCGCCAGAACGTCCTGCACATTCTCCACGACGCATATCATCGAAGAGTCGCGGCGCGGGTTAGAACATATGTCGCACACCTCGCTGTCGCAGATGTTATGGCATACCTTGCAGTACTTCACCTCATGGCGCAGCGTTTTCACAGCCTCGGCAAAGGCATCACTCACCTCCTCGTCCTGCCTGAGCAGATGCAGCACAAGGCGCAAGGCTGTCTTGCGCCCGATTCCCGGCAGGCGGGAAAATTCTTCCACCGCACGGTTCAGCAGTTTTGAGGGGTATTGTTGTTCCATTTTGAAATGGTGATACGGAGTTTAAGTCCGTTTTCACCGAAAAAGCCTTGCAAAGTTAAGAAAACTCACCCAAAAAGCCTAACTTTGCCGATATTTATAAATCCACGCCAAATGGTAATGAAGCCGACCACACCGCGAAGAAACAAATACGACATAGTAACGTCGGAGTTCGTGATAAGCAACACCGACATAAGTCGCTGCCCCGACGACGGCAAGCCCGAATACGCCTTCATAGGGCGGAGCAACGTAGGCAAGAGCAGCCTTATAAACATGCTGTGCGGCAGGAAGAAGCTCGCCATGACCTCGGCGCGTCCGGGAAAGACCATGCTCATAAACCACTTCCTGATAAACGGAAGCTGGTATATAGTCGATCTTCCCGGCTACGGCTACGCACGCCGCAGCAAGACCGACCGCGACAAGTTCGGGAGCATTATAGGCAGCTACGTTGGCGGACGGCAGCAGCTTACGTGCCTCTTTGTGCTTATCGACTCGCGTGTGCCGCCGCAGAAGATTGACGTGGACTTCATCAACAACGCGGGAATGGAGGGCATACCCCTCGCCATTGTGTTCACCAAAGCCGACCGCCCCAACGACAAGGGCTTGAAAGAAAACATTGCCGCCATGCGCACCGCCCTGGCGGAGACGTGGGAGGAGCTGCCGCCAATGTTCACAACCTCATCGCTGCGCAAGACGGGGAAAGACGAACTACTTGAATACATACACAGCATTAACACGCAGCTTAACGCCGCAAAATCCCCAGCCAAACCATGACAGCAAAGGAAATGCGCGATGCAGGGATGCTCTACAACCCCGACAGCAGCGAGGAGCTGGGCAAGGAATACGCCCGCGCCGCCGAACTTGTTTATCAGCTCAACTCGTTGCGCCTTTCGGCTACGAAAGAGCGCGAGGCAGTAATGAAATCGCTGTTCGGGAGCATGGGGACGCGATGCCGCATAATATCGCCGTTCCACTGCGACTATGGCTACAATATTCATATAGGCGAAAATCTTTTCGCCAATTCGGGACTCGTAATTCTCGACACCGCAAGGGTGAGCATAGGAAATAATGTGCTGATAGGCCCGCAGGTGGGAATTTACGCCGCATACCACCCCCTCAATGTCAGCACGCGCACCGCAGGGTTTGAAGCCGCCAGACCAATAACCATCTGCGACAACGTTTGGATAGGCGGGCACGTAAGCATACTGCCGAGCGTAACGATAGGCGAAGGCTCGGTGATAGGCGCGGGCAGCGTGGTTACCCGCGACATACCGCCCGGAGTGGTGGCGGCGGGAAACCCGTGCAGGATTATAAGGCATTTGGAAACCGACGGCACAACCCTGCCCCTGAAAAGGTGCTGATTTGCACGGAAAACGGCAGATGCCGACTTTTTGAGCAAACCCTTGAAATCCAAAGATTTACGTCCCAACTTTATTTTCCTTTCAAGCATTTGGTTTTCAGCGCATTGCAAGTAGGCGAAAAAAGGTCTGATATAATTTGAATTATGTCTGATGTAATTTTTTCTACATAGGACATAGTTTTTCCTACATCAAATGTAATTTCGGGGTGTTGGAAAAAAGACAACCGATTTGGGTTTTGCGTAAATTATATGAACGGTATATGTTGTTTTTGATTGCAAACGGTATATATGTAGGGGCGTATTGCATGCGCCCTGTATGCCACCGCATGAGCCGCGCCGCAAGCCACTGCAACAACATCGCAAAGCGGCACAATTCAGGGCGTATGCAATACGCCCCTACAATTGGCGCAATTCCTTGATTTATTAAAAGCAAGCATTCGTGCGGTGTATGGCGTATACCTTGTACGCCACCGCATGAACCGCACCGCGAACCGCCGCAAAAATGCTTTTAATGCGCGGAAAATTTCACAAGTCCAAACATTTGTGTTAACTTTGCCCCTATAGTATAAAATATCTGAAAACAGTTCAAAGACCATGAGAAAAATCCTATCCTTGCTGACGCTACTGCTTGTGTTGTCAGCAACCCAAAACGCAGACGCAAAATGGCGTGCAAAGCACGTGGTGTTTATCGGAGCCGACGGCTGGGGCGCATACAGCATACCCAAGGCCACCGGAATACCCAACATCAAATCGATGATGGAGAACGGAAGCTACACACTGCACAAGCGCAGCGTGTTCCCCACGGCGAGCGCGATAAACTGGGCGTCGATGTGGAACGGATGCCCCACGGAAATCCACAGCATAACCGAATGGAACACCCGCAAGCCCACCACCCCGCTGCCCGAAGGCACGGCAAACGAGCGCGGAATGCTCCCCACGGTTTTCTCCCTGCTCAGGGCGCAATATCCGCAGGCTGTTACGGCTTTCGTTGGCTGGTGGGACGTTATTCCCGACCTCATCGACACGGCGTGCGTGAACTACAAATATATGGTAACTGACAAGGAGGCGACCATAAACGGCGCGATGGACAAGACCTGCGAAATGATCAAGAAATACAAGCCCGCCATCACATTTGTGGCTCTCAACGAGCCAGACGAGGTGGGACACGCCATAGGCCACGACACGCCCGCATACTACGACTCGCTGCGAGTTATCGACAAGGCCATAGGCAAGGTGGTGCAGGCCACAAAGGACGCGGGAATATACAACGAGACAATCTTCATCCTCACCACCGACCACGGCGGCGTGGGCAGGGGACACGGCGGACGCTCGCTGCTCGAATACGAAGGCCCTTACATAATCTGCGGCAAAAACGTGAAAAAGCTCGGGGAGTTCAAGGAGAGCATGATGCAATACGACATAGCGGCGACCACCGCCTACATCTTCGGACTGAAAACGCCGCAGGTGTGGACGGGGAGACCGATGAAACAGGTGTTTGCAAAATAAGCGGCACAAAAAACGCCATTGTTTAACAAAACAGTAACACGGCTTTCGTAACTTTGCACAAAACAAGAGAACCAAAACAAACAGAAATATGAGAAAAAGAATTATTACGACACTTGCATTCGCTTTTGCGGGCATCATGGTGTTTGCCCAGCCCAAGGCGAAGTATGTGTTCTATTTCATCGGCGACGGCATGGGCGTGAACCAGGTTAACGCCGCCGAAACTTACCTCGGCGCATTGGAGGGCAGGATAGGCATCGTGCCACTGTGCTTCCCGAGCTTCCCCAACTCCGCACTCGTAAACACGCAGTCGGGCACCAACGGCGTTACAGACTCTGCCGCCGGCGGAACAGCACTCGCTTCGGGCAACAAAACCCACAACGGTACGCTCGGAATGCTGAAAGACCTTACCACAAACGTGAAGTCGGTGGCAGAAGCGGCACGCGACGCGGGATATGCCGTGGGCGTTTCCACCACCGTCTCGATTGACCACGCCACACCGGGAGCGTTCTACGCCCACGTGAAGGGGCGCGGCGAATACCACAAGATTGGTTTGCAGCTCATCGAGTCAAAGTTCGACTTCTTTGCCGGCTCGGAGTTCCTGAAACCCGTCGAGAACGGCGAAGACCTCTACAAACTCGCAAAGAAAGGCGGCTACACCATAGCACGCGGCTTGCAGGACTTCAAGAAAAAGCAAAAGAAGGCCGACAGGATTATCCTTTTCCAAACCGAAGAGGCTGCCAAGGTGAACACAAGCTGTCTGCCCTACGCGCTCGACCGCAAAGCCGACGACCTTACGCTGAAGCAAATTGCGGAAAACGGCATCGACTATCTTATGAAGAAAAACAAGAAAGGCTTCTTCTTTATGCTTGAGGGCGGAAAGATTGACTGGGCGTGCCACTCAAACGATGCCGCTTCTTTCATAACCGAACTTATCGACATGGACAATGCCGTGAAAGTGGCTTACGATTTCTACAAGAAACATCCCGATGAGACTTTGATTGTTATCACAGCCGACCACGAAACCGGCGGTCTTGCGCTCGGCCGTGGTCCGTATGAGTTGCACCTCGACAAACTTAAAGGGCAGCACAACACGGCAGCGACATTCTCACTGCGTGCCGACAGCCTTTTCAAGGCAAAAGGCGCGGAAAACACAACGTGGGAGGACATGAAAGCACTGCTTACCGATGGTTTCGGCTTTTGGACAACCGTGCAGCTCAACGACAAGCAGACGCAAAGGCTCAAGGAATCTTTCGAGACCACAAAGGCCGGCGCGGCTAAGCAGAAGAACGAATACGACAGCACAAATGGCATCTCGACAACCGCAAAGAAAATCATCGACGAGTGCGCCCTCGTGGGCTGGCAGAGCGGAGGCCATTCAAACGGCTACGTTCCCGTGTTCGCCATTGGCGCAGGTGCGGAACAGTACAACGGACGCATCGACAACACCGAGATACCCAAGAATATCGCAAAGGCAATGGGGATAAACTTCTAAGCCCGCAGTTGCAACCAAAACAGTCCGCCCGCGAAGCACGTGCTTCGCGGGCGGACTGTTTATATATGTACGTTGTCAGTTTCTTTTCAGGAAATCCACGATTTCAGATGGGCGGTCGATAATGTCAGTCGCGCCGTTTTTCTCAAGGCATTCCTTTGTGCGGAAGCCCCAGCTTACGGAAAGGCAGTCTATTTCCGCGTTCTTCGCAGTGGCTATGTCAACTTCGGAATCGCCCACGTAAAGCGTCTCCTCCTTTGCAGCCCCAAGCTGGCGCATCCCCAGCAAAGCCGCATCGGGCGCGGGCTTGCGCCTTACCTCCGCGCTTTCGCCTATGGCAACCTCTATCGCCCCTTTGAAGAAATGTGCAGCCAGTTCCTTTACTGCCGCCATTCCCTTGTTTGACACAATCGCCAGCTTGTAGCCGTCTTTTGCGAGCGCGTCCACAACCTCGGGAATGCCGTCGTAAGGGCGCGTGGTGTCCATGCTGTGTGAGTAATAATATTTCTCGAAGTATTCCAGCACCTCGCGGACCTTTTCCTCCGGCGTGCCACTTGGCACACAATGCGAAATGAGGTAAAGATACCCGTTGCCGAGGAATGTACGCACTTCCTCCATTGTGCGCAGCGGCATCCCATAATGCGCGAGGGCAATGTTCACGCTCGCGTGAAGATCTGTGAGCGTGTTCAAAAGAGTTCCGTCAAGGTCGAAAACCACGGCGGTGTAGTGTTTTTTTGCCATAATCCTATATATCTATCATGCTTATCGGGGTGCAAAGATACAAATTTGTTTTGCCCCATAAAGCAAGCGTGGCGCACAGGAATGCTCCCGTGCGCCACGCCGTTTGCCGGAATTTACGCAACTTGCGGTTTTATTTCAAAAGTTCCGCAGGGATTTCCTTTATTGGCTGTATCTCCACGGATTTCACGAAAAGTTCCGAGCCTTCGCTCTGAAGCTGCAAGCACCCACTGGTAAGCGGCGTTTCCTTTTCGCCGTCCAGCGTGGATATGCCGCTTGTGCGCATGGTTACTTTGCCGTTCACGACGTGAACCGACTGCTGTCCCACACAATATATCTCAATGGTGTTCCACTGCCCCACTTCGTTCTCGGCATCCGATGCGCCGAGGATTTTGCGGCGTTCCACCGCCTTGCCGAACTTCACGCTCTCGCCGCCGGGCTTATAGGCATAGTCCTCACCGCGCATTTCCGTTTCGGCATCAAGCGTGATGTCCTCGCCAATCATGTAGAGCGCACCCATATTGCCGTGCTGTAGTTGGCATTCCACGCACGACTTCCAAGTTCCCAAGCACGCGCCCAAAGGTCCGTGTCCGTAATAAAGGAAACCGCAGTTAAGTTCCTTTGTGATTTTCTTGCCCCACTTCATCACCATGCGTGCATGGAAGTTCTGGAACGTGTCCTTTGTGGCAAGCGAGCCGAACACCTCGCCCGAAATGCGTATCACTTTCTGTCCGTCCATGTCCACCACGGAGAACACGCTGTCGGGAACAGCTGTTGCAGCCAAGTCCTCATGCCCCTCAAACGGCGGGCCGATGAACTTTTCCCAGTTGTCGAGGTTCTCACCGTTGAAAAGCTGTGTCCAAGCCTCCTCACTTTTGCCGCAGGATGCAAAAATCAGGGCGAGCATACACAATGATGCAAAAATCTTTTTCATTGTTTTACAGTTAAAGCGTTCTTCAAATAAGAAGATGCGGCAAAAACGCTTTCCTGCCGCACCCTCATGACAAAACTAAAAAAAGTCTTTTATCTTAAAGTTCCGAGTCCAGAACAGCCTGCGGGGTGTTGCCCCAGCCCAGTGCGCTTGCGCCGAGCACAGCTGTCTCGCTGTCTTTCAGCCCTGAAAGCAGAAGTTTTGCCTTTCCCTTGTAAACGCTCAGCACGTGCTCGTCATACGCTTTCTGCAAAGGCTTCATCAAAAGGTCGCCTGCCTTGGTAAGACCGCCCATGAACACAAACGCCTCGGGAGAGCAGAAAAGCGCGAAGTTTGCGCAAGCCTCGCCGAGCATACTGCCCGTAAACTCGAAAATCTCCTTTGCAAGCTCATCGCCCGCAACGGCAGCCTTGTAAACGTCAAACGAAGTGATGTCCTCTGCCGGCATATCGCGGAGCAGCGATGGAGTGTCGCGTTTGTCAAGATACTCGCGGGCGGTGCGTGCCACGCCTGTTGCGGAGCAGTATGCCTCCAGACAACCCTTGCGTCCGCAGCCGCAGGACCTTCCGTCGGGAATAACCGTGAGGTGTCCGAGTTCGCCTGCCAAGCCGTCGCATCCAAGCACCAACTGACCGTTGATGTATATGCCGCTGCCCACGCCGGTTCCGAGCGTAATCATTATGAAGTTCTTCATGCCGCGTGCCACGCCGTAAGTGAACTCGCCCACTGCGGCAGCATTGGCATCGTTGGTAACGATTACGGGAACGCCAAGAGCCTCCTCGAATTTCTTTGCTATGGGCACAACGCCCTGCCACACGAGGTTGGCGGCGTATTCGATAGTGCCGTTATAATAGTTGCCGTTGGGCGCGCCGATGCCGAAAGCCTTGATTTTCTCGATGCCGCCAACGGTGTCGATGATGGGCATGAGGGCATCCGTGGAAGCCTTCACATAATCGTCAAAATCGGGATACGCCTGGGTCTTTATGGCTGTGGTAGCCACAATGTTGCCGCGTGCGTCAACAATTCCGAACACGGAGTTCGTGCCTCCCAAATCGAGGCCAATCACATAGGGTTTTGTTATTTCGTCCATGGTTTATTGTTTGTTTAATTGTTATCTGTACTGTAGGGATTACAAATGTAGTGATTTTTATTTCAACACAGCATAGTGTGCGACAATTTTCTGCCACAAAATTTTTCACCAGCGTTTTCCTGTCGTAAAATTCCCCATTGCGCATCCCCCTTACAGTGCCAAAATTGGAGGCGGGCATCATATTCCATTTCACAACAAAGACAAAACACACCTGCCCCTGCGGCAAAACCGCCCAAACAGAGGGAGTTTTTGCAACCCTCTGATTTCCAAAGAGTTTTCTTATTTTCGAAATTTCCAATAAGCTTTTGGTTTTCAGTGCATTGCAAGGGGCGAAAATTATGTCTGATGTAGTTTGAATTATGTCTGATATAATTTTTTCTACGTCCTATGTAGTTTTTCCTACATCAGACATAATTTTCGGGGTGTTTGGGAAAAGCAGACGATTTTGGTTTTGCGGAAATTATATGAACGATGTATGTTGTTTTTTGATTGCATACGGTATATCTGTAGGGGCGTATTGCATACGCCCTGTACGCCACCGCCAAAACCGCATCAACGAATACGCAAACCATCGCTGTATCATTGCAAAATTCACGCAATTCAGGGCGGATGCAATACACCCCTACGGAGACAATTCCTTTATTTGCTGAAATTTTCCACACGCTGCAACTTCTCAAGCTCCACCTGCATTAGCCAACCGCTATTTGCTTATTGGCTTCTTTACGTCCCTGTCAGCCTATTTTTATAGCTTATAATTTCGTGTTTCTAATAAAAAATGCCAATTTTGCAGATTAGTATGCTTCCAATAGAACCGATAAGTACATTAGAAATCCTTGTAAAAGGAGTGTTCATTGGCATAATCGCCTCAGCCCCTATGGGTCCGGTGGGGGTGCTTTGCCTTCAGCGCACCCTTAACAAAGGCCGCTTCTATGGGCTGGTAACGGGTTTCGGGGCGGCACTCAGCGACATAATATATGCCCTTATAACGGGATTTGGCATGAGCTTCGTTATGGACTTCATAACCAACGAGCGGAATATGTTCATACTCCAGCTCATAGGCAGCGCAATGCTCCTTGTGTTCGGAATACTGACATACCGCAGCGACCCGCGAAAGAGTTTCCGCCCTGTGCCGAAGAAAAAGGGCACGCTGGTGCACAACTTTGTTACCTCGTTCCTGCTCACGCTCTCAAACCCGCTGATAATATTCCTTTTCATCGCGCTTTTCGCCCGCTTTGCGTTCATAATCCCCAGCCACCCTGTGGAGCAGGGCGTGGGATACGCCTCAATCGTTGGCGGAGCGATATTGTGGTGGGTGCTGCTCACATACATAGTTGACAAGGTGAGGACCCGTTTCGAGGTGCGTGGGGTGAAAATTCTCAACCACACCATCGGCTTCATAGTGATTCTGGCGTCGATAGCGGGTTTTGTGTTCACGCTCACCGGGCTTCACAACCCCGCGCTGCACTAAACAGAATGCACTATGTTCATAGCTGAAAAACTAAGACTGGAGAATATTGCTGAATACCTGCTGTATATGTGGCAGGTTGAGGACACGATACGCGCCTACGGCTGCGACGCGGAGCGCATTGCCAAGGAGTATGTGCCGCAATTCAAGCTTGACGCGGAAAAGGCGGCAAGCCTTTCGCAATGGTACGCCAACCTTTGCGCCATGATGCGCTCGGAGGGCGTGAGGGAGAAAGGCCACCTGCAAATAAACAGGAACGTAACCGCCGAACTCGCCGAACTGTCGCAGCAGCTTTTGGAAAGCCCCAACTTTCCGCGCTACCGCTCGGCATACTTCCGCGCACTGCCCGACATCATGGAGCTGCGCAAAAAAGGGAACGCAAGCACGTTGAGCGACATCGAGGTGTGCTTCAACGCCCTCTACGGCGTGATGCTGCTGCGCCTTGGCAAGAAGCCCGTCTCCGAAGGCACGGAAGCGGCGGTGAAGGAAATTTCGGGCCTAATGGCACTGCTCGCGGCATACTATAAGGAAAACCGCAAGAAGCCGCTCGACCTCAACGGCGCAAACGGTATTTCCTGACAACAACAAAGAAACGCAAATATGCAAATGGATATGAAAAAGATACTTGTAACAGGCGCAAACGGACAGCTTGGCAACGAGCTGCGCCTGATGTCGGAAAACTTTCCGCAATTTGAGTATTTGTTCACCGACATTGCGGAGCTTGACATCTGCAACGCCGAAGCCGTGGACGCATTTGTGGAACAGAACAAGGTGGACGCCATAATAAACTGCGCGGCCTACACCGCCGTTGACAAAGCCGAAAGCGAGGAGCAGAAAGCCTCGGTAATAAACAGCCAGGCACCCGCCAACCTTGCACGCGCAATAGAAAGGCGCGGCGGCGCACTTGTGCAAATCTCAACCGACTACGTGTTTCCCGGAAACGCCTGCGAACCCATAAACGAAGACTGCGCCACAGCACCGTCGTCGGCATACGGGCGCACAAAACTCGCCGGGGAGATTGCGGCGCAGAAAGAATGCAAGAACACCGTAATCATACGCACGGCGTGGCTTTACTCATCGTTCGGGCACAACTTCGTGAAAACAATGATTAAGCTCGGACGCGAGCGCGAAAACCTCGGCGTAGTTTTCGACCAGATAGGCACACCCACCTACGCACGCGACCTTGCAAGGGCCATAATGCAAATTCTCGCTAAAGGTGTGGTGGCGGGAGTTTACCATTTCACAGATGAAGGCGTTGCCTCGTGGTACGACTTCACCGTGATGATACACAAATTCGCCGGAATAGAAAACTGCAAGGTCTCGCCCCTGCACACGTCCGACTATCCCACACCCGCCACGCGCCCGCACTACAGCGTGCTCGACAAGACCAAGATAAAAGCCACCTTCGGCATAGACATCCCCTACTGGACCGACAGTGTGAAGGAGTGCGTGGACATATTGCTTAAACAGGAAAACAACTGATGAACGAAATACAAAGACGGCGCACTTTCGCGATAATCTCGCACCCCGATGCGGGCAAGACAACCCTAACCGAAAAGTTCCTGCTCTTCGGCGGACAGATACAGGTTGCCGGAGCGGTGAAGAGCAACAAAATACGCAAGACCGCAACCTCCGACTGGATGGACATAGAACGCCAGCGCGGAATATCGGTAACGACTTCGGTGATGGAGTTCGACTATCGCGACTACAAGGTGAACATTCTCGACACGCCGGGACACCAGGACTTCGCAGAAGACACCTTCAGGACGCTCACCGCCGTGGACAGCGCGATTATAGTAGTTGACTCTGCAAAGGGCGTTGAGGCGCAGACGCGCAAACTGATGAACGTTTGCCGCATGAGGAACACCCCGGTAATTATCTTCGTCAACAAGATGGACCGCGAGGGAAAAGACCCGTTCAGTCTGCTCGACGAACTTGAGGACGAGCTGCAAATAAAGGTGCGCCCGCTTTCATGGCCCATAAACCAAGGCTTCAGCTTTAAGGGCGTATATAATATATATGAGAAAAAGCTCAACCTGTTCGAACCCGACAAGCAAAAGGTTACGCAAAAAGTGGAAGTTGACATAAACAGCGGCGACCTTGAGAAGCACGTGGGCGAAAAGGACGCAGAACAGCTGCGCAACGACCTTGAACTCGTGAACGGCGTATATTCCGAATTCAACCGCGAGGACTATCTGAATGCTGAGGTCGCGCCCGTGTTCTTCGGTTCGGCACTCAACAATTTCGGCGTAAAGGAACTTCTCGACTGCTTCGTGGAAATTGCGCCCTCACCGCAGCCTGTGCAGGCGGAAGAAAGGATTGTGAAACCCGAAGAGCCGAAATTCACAGGCTTCGTGTTCAAAATAACAGCCAACATCGACCCCAATCACCGCTCGTGTATAGCTTTCTGCAAGATATGCAGCGGAAAGTTCGTCAGGAACACGCCCTATCTGCACGTGAGGCAGGGAAAGACAATGCGCTTCTCATCCCCCGCGCAGTTCATGGCGCAAAGAAAGAGCACCGTTGACGAAGCCTACGCCGGAGACATAGTGGGACTTCCCGACAACGGAGTGTTCAAAATCGGCGACACGCTCACCGAGGGAGAACAGCTGCACTTCAAGGGGCTGCCGAGCTTCTCGCCCGAAATGTTCAAATACATAGAGAACGCCGACCCAATGAAAAGCAAACAGCTAAGCAAGGGCATCGAACAGCTAATGGACGAAGGCGTGGCGCAACTATTCATAAGCCAGTTCAACGGACGAAAGATTATCGGCACTGTGGGACAGCTGCAATTCGAGGTGATACAATACCGCCTGGAAAACGAATACAACGCAAAATGCCGCTGGGAGCCAGTATCGCTCTACAAGGCCTGCTGGATTGAAAGCGATGACAAGGGAGAACTTGACGACTTCCGCCGCCGCAAATACCAATACATGGCGCACGACCGCGAAGGGCGCGAGGTTTTTCTCGCAGACAGCTCATACGTTCTGCAAATGGCGCAGCAGGATTTCAAGAACATAAAGTTCCATTTCACTTCGGAATTTTAAGCAAAGGCACAGCATATGGACAGCAAAAGCAACAGCACAGACACAAGCGCATACAGCGACGATATACGCCAAGCCATCGACGTGATGAACCGTGGAGGAATTATCGCATACCCCACCGACACAATCTGGGGACTGGGGTGCGACGCCACAAACGCCGACGCTGTGCGGCGTATTTACGAAATAAAGCGGCGCGATGACTCAAAGGCACTGATAACACTCGTTGACTCGGAAGCGAAAGTGGAGTTCTACGTAAAGGAAGTGCCCGAAGTGGCGTGGCAGCTCATAGAAGTGGCAGACAAGCCCCTTACCATTATATACGACAACGCACGCAACCTCGCGCCTAACCTGATTGCCGAAGACGGCAGCATAGCCATAAGGATTACGTCAGAGCCTTTCAGCCGCGAATTGTGCAGGCGTTTCAAGAAAGCCATCGTGTCAACTTCGGCAAACATCAGCGGCGAGCCGTCGCCAAAGACTTTCGCCGGGATAAGCCGCGAAATTCTCGATGCAGCGGACTATGTTTGCACGAGCCGCCGCAATGAAAACGCGCCGCACACACCCTCCACGATAATAAAGCTCGGAGTTTCGGGCGAAGTTAAAGTAATAAGATAAACAATGCAGACACAAGCACAGACACAAAGCAGTTTAACGCGGTCAATAAGCAATTGGCGCGAAAAACATCTGTCGCAACAGCAATTTGTGCTTGTGCTGAGTTTCCTCATAGGCATATTCACGGCGTGCGCCGCATACTTTCTGCGCAAGTTCATCGCATGGATTCAGTCGCTGCTCACCGCCGGCTTTGACATAACAAACGCCAACTGGCTTTTCCTTGTCTATCCCGTGGTGGGAATATTCCTCACCGCCCTGTTCATTAAATATGTCGTGCGCGACAACATCAGCCACGGCGTTACGCGCATTCTGTACGCCATTTCGCGCCGGCAAAGCCATTTGAAAAAGCACAACTGCTGGTCGAGCCTCATCGCCAGCGGCATCACAATCGGCTTCGGCGGTTCGGTGGGCGCGGAATCCCCGATTGTGCTTACCGGCTCCGCAATCGGCTCAAACCTCGGACAGTTTTTCAAGCTCGACCATAAAGCCATAATGGTGCTGCTCGGCGCAGGCGCAAGCGGCGCAGTGGCGGGAATATTCAAAGCCCCGATTGCAGGGGTTCTGTTCACGCTTGAGGTGCTTATGATTGACCTCACTATGGCATCCCTCATCCCGCTGCTCGTATCAAGCATCACCGCCACCGTAACGATGTACATTTTCACAGGCACAAGCTCGGAATTCAGCTTCAACCTTGAAAACGCCTTTACCATAGAGCGCGTGCCTACATCTATTCTGCTCGGACTTTTCTGCGGCTTCATCTCACTCTACTTCACGCGGATGATGAACAAGTGCGAGGACGTTTTCCACAAGGTTAAGGGAATGTACGCCAAGTTGGCTCTCGGAGGAATAACACTAAGCCTGCTAATCTACCTGTTCCCGCCGCTCTACGGCGAGGGCTACGGCACAATTTCCCTGCTGCTCAACGGAAAGGGAATGACTGACTGGGAAGGAGTGATGAACAACTCGCTGTTTTACGGCGACCCGGAAAAACTGCTGCTCTACCTCGGACTTATAATAATCTGCAAGGCATTCGCTTCTTCTGCCACCAACGGAGGAGGCGGCTGCGGCGGAATTTTCGCGCCCTGCCTTTTCCTTGGCTGCATAAGCGGGTTCTTTTTCTCCAGATTTTGGAATATGCACAACCTCGGCGTGTATGTTCCCGAAAAAAACTACGCCCTTCTTGGGATGGCGGGCATAATGAGCGCAGTGATGCACGCTCCGCTCACGAGCATATTCCTCATTGCCGAACTTACTGGCGGGTATTTCCTTTTCGCCCCGCTGATGATTGTGTCGCTTGTGTCCTATCTTGTGATTATAATCTTCGAGCCTAACAGCGTGTATGCCACCCGCCTTGCAAAAAAGGGACAACTCGTAACCCACCACAAGGACAAGGCCGCGCTCACGCTGATGAGCCTCGACAGCATTCTCGAAAAGCACGACACACGTGTGCCGCCCGACATGAAGCTCGGCAGACTCGTGCTGCTCATAGCCCGCGAAAAAGTGAACGTATTCCCCGTTACCGACGGTTCAAACCACCTGCTCGGCGTGATAGACCTTTCAAAGATTAGAAACGTGCTTTTCCGCCAGGAGCTATACAACCAGTTCACCGCCGCACAGCTCATGGAGGAGCCGCCGGCAAGGCTGAGCATAGACGACCCTGTTACCGTTGTGATGGACACCATGGAAAGAACCCACGCCGACACGCTGCCTGTGGTCAACAGTCTCGGAGAATATGTGGGCTTCGTTACACGCACCAAACTGTACGCCATGTACCGACAGGTTATGGTGGACTACTCCGAAGAATAACGCTATAACACTGTTTTATGGACAAGAAAGATTTGCGCATTGTTTTCATGGGGACTCCCGAATTTGCGGTGGAGTCGCTCAAAGCCCTTGTTGAAGGAGGATACAACGTTGTTGGCGTGGTTACAGCCGTTGACAAACCCGTGGGAAGGCACCGCAACACGCTTGTGCCCTCAGCCGTGAAGGAGTACGCCCTTTCGCAAAACCTGCCGCTCATGCAGCCGGAGAAACTGAAAGACGACAAATTTGTAAACGAGCTTCGCGCGCTAAACGCCGACCTGCAGATTGTCGTGGCGTTCCGCATGCTGCCCGAAATTGTTTGGGCAATGCCAAAATACGGCACAATAAACCTGCACGCGTCGCTGCTGCCGCAATATCGCGGCGCAGCCCCCATAAACTGGGCTGTGATAAACGGCGACACAAAAAGCGGAGTTACCACATTCTTCCTGCGCCACGACATCGACACGGGAAACATCGCCATGCAGCAAAGCGTGGAGATTGGCCCGGAAGACACTGCCGGAGACCTTTACGACAGGCTTATGACAACGGGAGCCGGAATGTTGCTCAAAACCGTGGACGCCGTTATCGCCGGAAACGTGAAAAGCATACCGCAATCAGAAATAAGCACCGAGGGAGAGCTTCGCCCCGCGCCGAAGATATTCACGGAGACCTGCAAAATAGACTGGGGCAAAAGCGCAGCCGAGATACACAACTTCATACGCGGGCTTGCGCCCCACCCCACCGCATGGACGGAAGTGGAACACCAAGGCACGAAATACACAATGAAGATATACGGCGCACGCCTTGTTGACAAACAGCCCGCGCAAACCGCCGGGACGTTTGTGGTGGCGAAAAACAAAAAGCACCTGTACATTGCCGCGAAAGACGGATACATAGACATTCTGGAACTTCAGCTCTCCGGTAAGAAGCGCATGGCGGCAAACGTGTTCCTAAACGGCTTCCATTCGCCCGAAGACCTGAAACTTTCATAATTTCCACAAAAGCATTAACCACCTATAAGACCATTAGTCATGAAAAAGCCTTTCTTCTCAAAATTGCATGTGCTGCTCACCGTAATGCTTGCGACAACATTGGGTGCGCTGACCTCCTGCGGCGATTCAAATTCCGAGCCAGAAAAAGGCGGAACTGTCATTGACGACAGCCGCTTTGCCAAAAACACGTACTACTCCGTTCAAGACACCGCCAACGGCTGGGACGAGGGAATGTACTACAACGGCAGGTTCATTATGGCGCACGCAAACTATTCGCAGGGCACAGCACTATATTATATGAACGACACAAAGTCGGAGCCATCAAAAGGAATTCTCATCGAGTATGACGAAGACGGAAACGTTGTGGCTTTCGGACATCCCGGAAGTCTGGCTACAGTGTGCCAAAAAGACGGAAAACTGTACCTGAGCAAAGCCACAGGCAAAGACGAAATCAAGCTTGCGGAGATTAAGGCTGAAGAAGGCATCGCCTCAAAAGCCGTTTCCGAACGCCAAACAAAAGCACTTGGCAACGTTGTTGGCGGAATTGCGGGCGGATTTGACAAAGGAAAGCTGATGGATATGTTCATTGATTTTGCAGACAAATACGCCGAGGAGAAATGGGGCAGCAAAGTCTTCAAACCTCTCAAAGAAGCTTTCGACTTCCTTGACAAAACTGACAGACTGGCAAGAGACGAAAAATGGTTTCAGCTCGGGGCCAACATCTTCGCAGCCGGCATTTCACAAACAGGAGGCGTAGGCGGTGAAATACTTGGCACAGCGGTGAAAATGCTTGCCGACGAATACGATGAACTTACAGAACTGCAACATAACGTATTCTACGGCATGGCAACGCCGGAAATTACAGGCATAAAGGAGCGCACAGACGGCGCGGTTGAAGTCTCCGTGGCAATCCGCAACACGAAAACGCTGCCCGCCACACACTATGAAATCATCGTGTCGGCAGACGGAAGCGAGAAGAGGGTTTCTGTAGAAAACAACGTTTACTGCGGCGTATTGTCGCGGGAGGGGGACTGGCCCAAGTACAATGATTGCGACACACGCTCGGGCGAAATTCTTATAAAAGCAAGCGATGCATCTGGTGAGAAAGACGACCTTGAATACAGCTTCATAATCTACGTTGACGGCAAAAGTGGGGCTATCGTACGCCCGTTCCTCATGGCAGACCTTGACCTTTCCTTAAAACCGTCAATGAAGAAAAGCCGCAACTACATACGCTACGGCAATGTTGTTCCGTATGCAAAAGCCGAAGTTGACTACACCTACACGCTTGACGGCGCGTTTTTCGCCGGCAACACAATGTCGTATTCCCTGAAGTTCAACGCCGAATGCAAGCGCGACGGCAATGCAAACATAAGAATGATACGCGACTGGGGGGTGGCTCTTCTGAAAAACGGCAAGATTGACAGCAAAATCTCCCTTATGCAAGAACAGGACGACCAAGGGAACATCGGAAACCTGACCTCGCAATCCACACAATGTATGAACTTTGAAAAAAAAGACCTGGAGATAACGCCGTCCTCCTGGAAGGCAACGCCCAAGGATTACGAAATCGCGCCCTACATCACATACGCCGCAGACTTTTCGCTGGCCAGTTCATACACATCCTACGGTGTGGCAAAACCTTTCAAACCCGCCTACATACAAAAGCCGGAAGTGGAGTTCACTAACGCAGAATACAAAGACACCCAAAATACTGGAACAACAGTAACCGTACGCTACTGGGACAATTTCTCACAACGCTACGACTTCACGATTGTTGACCTCAAAATGAGCATGAACTACTGCGATTTCAAGCTGCGTGGCTGTCTGTTCATCGACTCTTTGGTTGTAAGGCAATCGGGAAGCGGATGGGACAAATACTGCCTGTCATCCCAAGTCAACGATTTCGGGCAGAAATCAAAACGCTACAAAAAGCAAATATACGACGGTTCAATGAGCGACCACATTATACTGGAATTCCGTGAAGACAGCGTTACCGACAAAGACCACGATATAGAAATGGAACTATGGTCAAACGGCTCCAAAATCAGTGGAAACAACAAAATCGGATACAAGCCCCTGAAAATGGACAACTACGGTGCCAATGTATATCACATATACGGTTTCAAGGCATATATAAAGAAATAAACGGCGATTGCACAATAAAGAGGCAGCAAACGGCTTGCAGGCATACAGTCCGCAAGCCGTTTTTCATTCGTCTGAACTTAAAAGCCATCCCATGCACGGATTTTGTCATAAGCCTTTGATTTTCAGAGTTTTATTCTATTTTCAACATAGCTTTGTAAGTTGCTGTTTTTCAAAGGCTTGCAAAGGCAAAAATTATGTCTGATGTAGTTTAAATTATGTCTGATATAATTTTTTCTACATAGGACATAGTT
>CAVCON010000008.1:20981-23883 GCA_963603805.1 Oscillospiraceae bacterium | reverse complement strand
CCTATGTAGAAAAAATTATATCAGACATAATTCAAACTACATCAGACCTTTTTTCCACTCCTTGCAACGTTGTGAAAAACAGACGCTTACCTTTGCGCACCTGTTTGATGTTATTTTTCTATATTTCAGAGATTTACGCTGTTTATTGACGCACCATGGGATTGTACACCCTTATACGCTGTTTGGAACACCGCTATTCTTCAAAAACAGCCGTTTCTTTCGGTATTACCACCCCAGTTTTTTGGCTTCAGCCCTTTTCACCATAGCCAATCCTGCGAAAAAGGCGGCATAAACCACTATGTCGATTGCCAAAATGGCAGTAAAGTTCACCCCGCACTCACCCATAGAGGGCGGCATTCATGAAACAGAACAACGCGAAAAACGAAAGGATAATGGCAAGAGCCTGATGCTGCGTAAAGCCCGCCCCCATTATCAAATGGTGTATATGCGTCTTGTCTGCGTCAAAAACAGAACGGTGGTGCAATATCCTGCCAAAAGCCACGCGGGCAAGGTCGAAAGTGGGGATTATCAAAATTGTATATGACCACAACAGCGCATCGCCCCTGTAAGGCAGCACATTCGGATTGTACATCGCGAATTTCAACGCGAGATAGGCTATGGCATAACCGAGTATCAGACTTCCCGAATCGCCCATGAAGGTCTTTGTGCCTTTCTCCACTTTTCCGAACACATTATAGTAGAAAAACGAGGCGAGCGTGCCCATCAGCGTACATGCCATTATAGAATAAACCGACGGGGCAATCTTCCAAAACAGCCACGCAAACACCCCTATTATCAAAAAGCACAGCCCAGAGGCGAGACCGTCAATTCCGTCGATGAGATTAACAGCGTTCACCACCACCAGCACAAGGAAAACCGTGAGTGGATAGCTCACAACCGCAGGAATGGCGTATATACCGAACAGTCCGTAAAGATTGTTGAGATAAAGTCCGCACGCGGGGAAAAAACAGGCGGCAACCGTCTGCACAAGAAACTTACGGCTTGCCCTGACACCAATGATGTCGTCAATCACTCCTATTATATATATGATGAAAACGCCCGCTATAAGCACAAACGAGGAAATCTGCATCAGTTTGCTTTCAGACGACACAAAAATATAGGCCATCAGCGACGGAATCATCCCGACAAGCATTGCTGGCATAAACAAAGTTCCGCCCAAGCGCGGCACGGCGCAATGGTGAATCTTACGTGCGTTCGGCATATCGTAGAGGTGCTTCTCCTTGCAGAACCTCAGCACATGGGGCATGAGGAAAAGCGTGAACAGCAAGCTCACCACGAAGCCTATTATCATATATAAGAGCATATCCAAAACCTTCTATGTTTTTATTAAAGAACGGCTGCTTTCAAGGCATATTGTAAAACTTTTCACCTTTGCAAAGGAATATTTGCCAAAGCGTCAAATTTGTAACTTATTTCAAGCATCTTTAGCGGAAGTATGCCGTATGCCAGCCTCAAAAGCCTTTCTGGAATATGGCGGTAGAATGCATAGGCCATTGGTCCTGCTATGGCGGCAAGCGTGTCGGCATCCCCGCCCATGGCAATGGCTTTCTTTATGCAGTCCTCATAGTCCGCCGACTCGAGAAAGGCGAGCAGAGCCACAGGGACGGTCTTTTGGCAAGTCTCGTTAAACTTGTAATCCGCACGCAGCCCATCCAAGGTGCAGTCCGCCCAATCGGGGTAATAATGTTTCAATACGTTTTTGCGCACATAGCTTTTGTCTTTTCCGTGCAGCAAATGGAATATCGCCAAAGCCGTCGCCACCGCGCCTTTGATGCCTTCGGGGTGATTGTGCGTGCAAGCCGCCGTTTTTTCCGCCAGATACGCGCATTGCCGTTCGTCATAGGCAAGGAAAGCGGCAGAACTGCAACGCATCGCGGAACCGTTGCCATAACTTTTGTAAGGCTTGGGCGTTGGATTGACAAGCCATTTCATGAAGCCCATGCCATAGCCGCAAAACATATCATCCTTGCAAAATTCCTGCAAGTACAACGACATATCCCCACCGTCCATCAACGCCTTTGCCACGGCGAACGTGCACATAGTGTCGTCCGTATAATCCGAACTTTCGTTTGTTATGTCGAGGCTGTCATAGTCCTTGCAAGGGTGAAACTCGTATGACGAGCCACAGATGTCCCCCACGGCAGCCCCAAACAGCAAGTTTGGCAAATATTTTGTGCGGCTGAAACCCATAATCGCCAGTGCTTCCTCCAAAATCTGTTCGTGATCAAAAGCCAAAGGCGGGAGTTCGGAAAGTTTGAACCACATTGCATTGCGTGCGTCATCGCCACATTCTACTTCGCAAAGGTTTTCGCCGAGAATTACAGCGCAAAACGCAACGGTAACAACTCTTTCCCGTGGGTCGCGGTCAACCGTGGAAAAAACACCAACCTCTCTCCACTCTTTGATTTCAAGACCGGCCTCTTCCCACAGCTCACGCGATGCACACTGCTCTGCGGTTTCATCGATGTTCATAAAGCCTCCGGGAAAAGCCCACCTGCCTTTGTACGGCTCATTGGCACGCTCAATCAAAAGCAACTTCGGCTCGCCCGAAAAATCCACGGCGAAAACCACACAGTCCGCCGTAACGGCAGGATGAGGATACTTGTATTCGTACATATTATTATTGGTGTTGAAGCCGCAAAAGGTCGTTCACAGTTTTTACGGGATTGAATGTTGAAAGCGGCATTTCAACAAAAACCGTATTCCAGTCGCTCATTCCGCCATTCCAAAGCCCAGGAAGTTCAAGTGCATTCAACTCCTTGCCGTCCTTTGACTTGTGGGAAATAAATCCCGCCGTATGGTCAACATAATTGCGCAAATCAAATTTATCTCCATTGTAATCCTTCACGCCACAAACCAAGTCCACCGGATTGAAGTAAGA
>CAVCON010000008.1:12414-20971 GCA_963603805.1 Oscillospiraceae bacterium | reverse complement strand
CATATTGCGGCTCTTTTCATCTGCGATGTCAATCTGCGAGCTTTCGAGTATTTGCGGGGAAATACTGCCATCGCTATTATAAACAAGGAACGGGCCTCCTCCGGCTTCGCCCACATTTCTCACCATGCCGCATACGCGCAGCGGACGGTTGAACTTGCAATAAAGATAGTCGGCAAGTTCGAGGCTGCTCTCAAACTCCACTCCCAGACGGATTGTGCAAAGTTCCGTTTCAAGGAAGTTTTTCATTTCATTGAGAGTTTTGTCATCGGGCAGACCGCTTTCAAGTTCCTCCAAATAGGCGAACAACTGTTTTTGAACCGACACAAGTTTGCCGGCAAGCAGCTTCTTGTAGTTTACGGTGTCGGGCATCAGCCTTTCGGGAACTATGTTGTCTATATTCTTCACAAATATGATGTCCGCGTCAATATCGTTCAAATTCTCTATAAGCGCACCGTGTCCTCCGGGGCGGAACAGTATTGAGCCGTCAGCATTCCTGAACGGTTTGTTATCAGGAGTAGCCGCAACCGTATCGGTCTTTGGCTTTTGTTCCGAAAGACTTACATTAAACTTGCAGCCTGTTTTCTGCTCCATAACGGGAACTTTCTCTGCAAGGAGCTTTTCAAAAAGTTCCCTATGCTCTGGTGAAATCGTGAAATGCAAATTCACCTCCCCATTGTCCTGCATCGCGGTCAATTTTCCCTCAAGCAGATGTTCCTCCACAGGAGTGCGTGCGCCGTCATCGTAACTGTGAAAAAGCAGCAAGCCTTTGGGCTTTTTTCCATAGTTCAGCCCCTGCTCCCCGAGCATTGCCGCCACAATGTCCTTGCACCTGCCTGTTTTCACAAGTGCCGGTATTTCCTTGCCATACAGCTTGCGGCATACGGAATCAAGTGCCTCATAAAATGCAAAATGACTTATGTTGCCGAAAAACTTTTTCTCAAAGTCGGTCTTAGGCTCATCATATCCCGCATCAAGAAACGCGAACATATTCTTGAACATACGGCTTGCCGCGCCCGAAGCGGGAACAAACTTCACAAGTTTCGCCTTGCCATTCCTGCAATAATCATCCCATTCCTCCACATAAGCAAGCCGCCGGCTTTCGTCGTATTTGGATACTCCCTTTTCCGCCGATGCCGCAGCATACAGTTTCTTGAAAGGGAAGCCTGTCTTGAACAAGCCAAGCTGCCTTTCAACTATTCTCTCGTCAATTCCCTTTTGGGCGAATTGTTTTTTGTCTTCTTCCGTAAACATATTGAAATGTATTTATTAGCAATTGTTTTTCACCGCGTGAACACTATCCTGCGCGAAAAAGCCGGTTTTGCTGCCATATTCACTTTCGGAGACATCAAATGGTATATCGGAGACAATTCCACGCCGCTCTTTTTCCCTTTGAAAGCGTCTTTCACACTGCCGTCAAATTCTTCGCCATAGGCAACGTTACCATTTTCCCCCACAGCGCATCCAAGCACCAACGGACCGCACATTACCCTGAAATCACCGACATTACTGTTTTCGGCATTCACCATTTCCTCGAAATGCGGTGCCATTTGGAAAGACACTGAAACAACATCGCCAGCCTTGAAACGCCACGTGATTTTCGCAAGTCCGTCCTCCTCGGAATATTTCACGTTCCTGCCGTTCACTTTCACGGCATACTCCTTCATCCACGAAGCCTTCTCCAACGCCAGCGTGATTTTTTTGCGGGGCGCAGCCTTAACCTTTACCGACACTTCGTTGCCAAAAGGATATGCAGTTGTCATATCCATCCAGACATCGCCCCCTGCAAGTTTTTCGTACACATTCACATCCCTGAAAAACGGGAATGCGAGTTCGTCGCCCTTTTTGAAAGCCGTAAAGTCAGCAGCGCGTCCAAGCCCTTCGCCTCCGCGCATCGTGCAGCACCAGTGAGCCTCGTCGCAGTTCATCGTTACGGAGTGTGTGTTGTTAGCTTTGCCCGGACTGTTCTCCAAGCCGAAGCCGCCATTACTTCTCTGTGCAAGGCAAATGGCGTTGTAATATATGCGCTCTGCGTCATCGCGGTATTCCGCCTTGCCAGTATGCTGCCACAGTTGCGAAGCCACAATAAAGGCGTCCACTATGGCGCACGGCTCTGTCCATGTGTCGTAGCGGCAGAACCAATTGTAGTTTCCATAAAGCTCGGTCATGCCGTACTTGCGGTAAACGTCCCAACGTTTCTCCACCTCATTTACATACTCCGGCTTCCCTGTTATGTCGGCATACCTTATCAGTCCCCTCATCGCCGTAAGCGAGGCGTGGGTCTGCGCCTTTATGCCGGTAAGGTCAACCTTCAGGAACAAATCCACAAGCTTTTCCGCAACAGGGCGCAATTTTTCGTCCTGCGTTACCTGCAACGCGTGGAGCATACCCTCCATTCCTATGAACACACAGCCTATGTCGGTTGACAAACGCCAATGCCCGATTATCTGGGACAAACTTCCAGAAGCCGCCCCCACTCCCTTTCTGCGGCTTTCGGGCGAAATGGGATAAGCGTCATAATATTTTTCGCCGCCTGTAAAAAGATTGTCTGCCATTCTGCTGATAACAGGCAAAAGGCTGGCATCTTTCTTCCATAGATAATACTCGCACAGTCCGCGAAGCATCCAGCCGTTTCCCGAAAGCTGCTGCTCGTCAACAGAGTCCCTGTGAATGGTGCCCATATATCCCAGCTTGTTGAGATTTGCCGGCACGCGCCTTATTATTTCGTCAAGATACAGCGGTGTCCTGCCTGTGGCGCGGGCATCCATAACAAGCCCCAAAATTGTGCGCCCCTCGGTGTCGCCGGGCCAATAGCCCGACTGTTCTTCGGTGAGGAATACATTGTCGGGCTGGTATTTTGTTTCTTCCAGACGGTTGAAGTTGCGCATTAGCCGCTCCCGCAGCTCGCCTCCCACCTTTATGTTCTCAAAACTTACGGTACTGTATTTTGAAACGCTTTCTCCCTTGGGACGGTTTTCGGCATTGGCGCAAAAAATGAGCGACAAGGCAAGTGCCGCACCCAATAAAATCTTATTCTTTGGCATTTTATTTTATGAGTATTTTATTTGCAAATATAAACTTTTCCGTGCGATTTCCGTCCTCTTCAAGCCACTTAATTTCGCGTCGCATTATGGGTTTGTTTTTCTGCGTGTTGCAAGGGGCAAAAAAAAGGTCTGATATAATTTTTCCTATGTCTGATGTAGTTTTTTCTACATAGGACATAGTTTTTTTCTTTTCAGACATAATTTTTTGTGCAATCCACAAGCGCATGATTGCGCCCTTATATGCGACACTCAGAACAATGTTTGCAAACTGCAAAACCATATTTCGCCTTTCAAGAGTATCATACCCCAAACTCGAATTAATACTGGAAAACAAAACCGGGCAGGAAAGCGCAAACTTGCGTGCTTCCTGCCCGGTAAGGCGTTGCAGGGTTTTCCTGCAATAATCATTTTTTCAAAAATCAGAACTCCAAGTCCACATCTTTAAGTTCGTGCCAAGGCAGTCCCTGCTTGTTGAGCTGCTCCATGAACGGGTCGGGGTCGAACTCTTCCACGTTCCACACTCCCGGACGTTTCCAGATGCCCTTCAGGAACATCATCGCGCCAATCATTGCCGGCACGCCAGTGGTGTATGACACGCCCTGCATTCCTGTTTCATTGTAGGCTGCCTGGTGGGAGCAATTATTATATATATAATATGTATGCTCCTTGCCGTCTTTAAGCCCCTTTATGCGGCATCCGATAGACGTCTCGCCGTCATAGTTTGCTCCGAGGTCCTGCGGATTGGGAAGCACAGCCTTGAGGAACTGAAGCGGAACGATTTCCTGCCCGTTATAGTTGATTGGCTCTATCGAAGCCATTCCTATGTTCTGAATCACACGCAGGTGGGTGAGATATTCCTGCCCGAAAGTCATCCAAAATCTTCCGCGCTTTATTGTGGGATAGTTCTTCACAAGGCTTTCAAGTTCCTCGTGGTGTAGGAGGTAGCTTTCCTTTGGACCGATGTTGGGATAGTTGAGTGTCTTGTGGATTTCAAGAGGCTCGGTCTCCACCCATTTGCCGTCTTCCCAATAAAGACCTTTCTGCGTTATTTCGCGGATGTTTATTTCGGGGTTGAAGTTGGTTGCGAAAGCCTTGTGGTGGTTTCCTGCGTTGCAGTCAACGATGTCGAGATACTGTATCTCGTCAAACACGTGCTTGGCTGCATATGCCGTGAAAATACTCGTAACTCCCGGGTCGAAACCGCAGCCGAGAATAGCCGTAAGACCCGCTTTCTCAAAACGGTCGCGGTATGCCCACTGCCAACTGTACTCAAAGTGCGCCTCATCACGCGGCTCATAGTTCGCCGTGTCGAGATAGCTTGCCCCTGCACGCAGACAGGCGTTCATTATCGTCAAGTCCTGATAGGGCAAAGCGAGGTTCATCACAATTTCGGGCTTGTAAGACTCCAGCAACTTTGTTAGAGCCTCCTCGTCATCGGCATCAATCTGGGCTGTTTGGAAATTGCAACCCTTTATTGACTTTACTATGGCATCACACTTCGATTTTGTGCGGCTTGCAATCATCACGTCCGTAAAGACATCGGGATTCATAGCCAACTTGTGTATGGCAACAGTGGCCACGCCCCCTGCACCAATAACTAATACCTTTCCCATGATTTAATTGTTTATTATCGTATTTTTTAGTGTTTATATTTCATCTTCAACAGGCGTTCCGTTGCTTTCTATCTCGCTGTCGGTAACGCCCAAGGCATAGCTTATGGAACAGCTAAGGTATTCCTGCCCAAAACCTCCGCCGCGCAAGGAATCCATGGCAAGCACCGTGGCACGCAGACGGCGTCGCTCCGAAAGAACGCGTGCGGCGTATTGGCAGATGTCCCCGCCCGGAACGCACACAATATACTCAAGCTGCGGCTGGCTGCCAAGAAGATTTTCAAGCGTGTCCATAAATGCGTGTCCGGCACTGCCCTCGTACTCCGCAAAGTCCACACGGAAATTCAGGCTTTCATACGCGAAATCCGCTTTCTGCCCAACGGCAATGTCCTTGAAGTCCAAATTACGGAAATCTCCCACTGACTTTTCCTTAAGAAACACGGCATACACCTCATCGGAAGATACGGCAAATTTTCCGTCGCACGCCGCAGCGTAAAGCCACTTCTTAATGTCAACATCAGGTATCCTGCGGTTGAGCATTCTCTCGAAATTGACTATAATGTCAAACGCCACCTCGCTCAAAGCGGCTGTATCGACAAGTATAACCCTTTTTATGTTTTTGTTGTCCATTTTCTTGTAAATTAAAGGAACGGTTCGAGGAAATGAAACATCCAGCCCTGAAAATTCTTCCAGCCCGAACGCTTGTGCCAATAGTCGTCTGTCAGCGGCACGCAGTTTTCGCGTTTGTCCTTCTCAAAAATCGAACGCAATTCCGAAGTTGTGCATTCGTCCAGAACCAGAAGATTGCATTCAAAGTCATACGCCAGACTCCGCGCATTAAGGTTGGCAGAGCCAAGATAACTGTAAAGTCCGTCAACCGTCATTACCTTGGAATGATGGAAGCCACCGCGATAATAATATACCTTTGCGCCTTTTTTCTGCAACTTGCGTGCGTTATAATCCACCACTCTTGGCGTTATCGGGATGTCGCTGTTTTCCGAAACCATTATTTCCAGTTCCACCCCGCGCTTGATGGCGTTTTTCAGAGCCTTGCGCAACTTGCGGTTCAACGTGAAGTAAGGGTTCACAATCTCTATGTTTTTTTGTGCGGAATTTATCGCGTGCAAAAAAGTTTCCCTTATAATCTTCGGGCTTCTTCGCGGTTCGCGGTTTACCACAGCAATCGTCTTTCCGCCGTTGTTTCCGCAAGTGTCCATTTTCAATCCAGCAAGAGCCGTGTCGCCTTGCGCTATGGCGTGCGGGTAATATTCGTTGCCGCAAACGTTTTGCTTGGCGGTCTTGTTCCACATCCTAAGAAATATGTTCTGGAAGTCGCCAACAACGTCCCCCTCCACCCTCATGTGCATATCACGCCAGTTGCCCACCTGCTTGGTTCCGTTTATATAGTAATCGGCCACGTTCATGCCGCCTGTATATGCAATTTTGCCGTCAATGACAACAATTTTCCTGTGGTCGCGGTGCAGGGCATAGTCAACCCACGGAAACCGCATGGGATAGTATTCGTAAATTTCCAATCCTTTTGCCCGGAGTTCCCGAAGCTCTTCCTTTTTTATTGGCTTGTTGTTCGAAGCGTTGCCGAAAGCATCATAAAGCACACGCACCTTCACACCTTCTGCCGCCTTTCGCTTCAAAAGTTCAAACAATGCTCCGGCAATGGAGTCGTTGCGGAAATTAAAATACTCCAGATGCACGGAATGCCGCGCTTTCCCTATGGCGGCAAACATATCCTTGAACTTTTCCTTTCCCGACGTAAGCAAAACAAGACTGTTATTGTGGGAAATGTTCACCTGTTTGCTTTCAATATACCGCGCTATAACGGAATCGGAACGGTCTGCGGTCTGCGCAAAGGCACACACCGCTAAAAACGACAGAATAAAGGCAGCCGACAGTTTCCTCACTTTTCCCTTGGCTAAATCATTGTCCTGAAAGAGTCCACAATGCCAAGCAGCCTTCCAGCCTCGTCAACAACAAGCACCGCATGGATTTTCCTGTCCTGCATTATCTTTTCCACAACGCTTATCTTTGTGTCAGGACTTATTGTTACCGGGGTCTTTGTCATTATGTCCTTCACCGAAAGCGTGAAGAACCTGTTTTGCGAACTTTCCATTGCACGTCTCACGTCCCCATCGGTTATTATTCCAGCCACTTTCCCCTCCTCGTTGTTTATTACGCAAAGTCCGAGCCGTCCCTTGCTCACTTGTGTAACCGCATCGCCAAGAAGAGTGTCGGGCGACACAACAGGCAGGTTTTCCTTAAGCATAACGTTGCGGGCCTTGGTGAGCAAACGCTTTCCAAGGCTGCCTCCGGGGTGAAACCTTGCAAAGTCCTGCGCCTTGAAGTCCCTTGCCTTCATCAGCGCACATGCAAGAGCGTCGCCCATTGCAAGCGTTGTTGTTGTGGACGTTGTTGGGGCAAGTCCGAGCGGTTCCGCCTCTTGTTTCACAGGCACTGTGATGTGAACCGTGGAGTTTTGGGCAAGAAGCGACTGCGGGTTATTGCTTATGCCGATGATTGGGATTTTCTTTTCGTGGAAATACGGCAGGATGCGCAACAGCTCGTCAGTCTGCCCGCTGTTTGAAATTGCAAGGACTATATCGTCAGAGCCGCAAACTCCCAAATCGCCGTGATAGGCATCAAGCGGGTTCATGTAAAAGCTCGGCGTCCCCGTGCTCGAAAGGGTGGCTGCCATTTTCGCGCCAATATGCCCGCTCTTCCCCACTCCCGTAACAACAAGCTTTCCCTTGCAAGAGAGTATCAGGTTGGCCGCCGCCTCGAAATTGCCGTCAAGATAGTTTATCTGGTCCATTATTGCCTGCGCCTCATCGCGTAGGCATTGCACCGCTATGTCAATACATTTTTTGTCCAACATCTGCCTGTAAATGCAATTATTTGTTCAGTATATTTTCAATAACGTCCTCCAAGTCGGCAAGCCTCAGCATATTCGGAGCATCGCTTAGTCCATTGTCCGGGTCGGGGTGAACCTCGAAGAAATAGCCGTTGGCCCCAAACGCCTTCGCCGCCATTGCCATCATCGGAATGAACTCGCGGTTGCCTCC
Source organism: Oscillospiraceae bacterium (assembly GCA_963603805.1). Lineage (GTDB taxonomy): Bacteria > Bacteroidota > Bacteroidia > Bacteroidales > Bacteroidaceae > UBA6398. The sequence goes on along the minus strand of CAVCON010000008.1, from coordinate 13,243 downwards.
GGTTTTTCCTCCTGCCGCCCCGGGACGCTGCACAGAATGCGTGCAGTCCATAAGCACATTCTTCGCGATTGCTTTCATATAAGGGATGTTGCGGAAGTCAACCACAAGGTTGTTATATCCAAAACTGTTTCCACGCTCCGTGAGCCAAACCTCCTTTGCCCCGGCGGCAACAGCCTTTTCGTAAGGATATTTCATGTCCTCGCCCGAAAGGAACTGCGCCTTCTTTATGTTTACCGTTTTCCCGGTTTTTGCGGCAGCCACAATAAGGTCGGTCTGTCGGCAAAGAAAGGCTGGGATCTGTATCACGTCCACGACCTTGCCCACAGGCTCGGCCTGACAGCTCTCGTGGATGTCGGTAAGCACCTTCAAGCCGAAATCCCTCTTAACTCCGGCAAGGACATCAAGCCCTTTTTCCAGCCCCGGACCGCGATATGAAGAAAGCGAAGTGCGGTTAGCCTTGTCAAACGAACTTTTGAAAATTATGTCAATGCCGAAAAGTTTGTTGAGCCTCACAAGTTCGGCGGCAACTGCTTCTGTAACTTTTTCGTTCTCTATCACGCAAGGACCTGCAATAAAGATTTCCCCCATGTTATGTTATGAAATTCACATTTTTATTTACGAACGCAAAGTTAGCCATTTTTTTGCTTTTGCCACAGGTGTTTGCCCAATAACTTGCCTTGCCATAACGGAGACGCGCTCCACATCTCACCGTGCGCCACTACCGAAAATCCGCAGCCCTCGGCTTCACGGAAAAATTATATGCGGAAACAGAAAAAACTACATAGGACATAGAAAAAATTATGTCTGATATAATTTATCCTACGTCCTA
>CAVCON010000008.1:0-12341 GCA_963603805.1 Oscillospiraceae bacterium | reverse complement strand
TAGAAAAAATTATGTCTGATATAATTTTTCCTACGTCCTATGTAGTTTTCACCCTTGCAACTTCTTGAAAGCCAAGAACCTACAAGATTTTTAAAATTACTGGTATTTTCCTGGCAACCAACAGGTTACAAAAAACGTCCGCTTTTGCGGCTGACAAGGCAACCTATTGCTTCATCCCCGGAAAAAGCCGCGCAATATATTTACCTATTATGTCGAACTCAAGGTTCACCACACTGCCTACGCAGAGCTTACCGAGATTGGTAACTTCTGAAGTGTAAGGTATTATGGAAACCTTGAACGAATAGCCGTCTATGTCATAGGCTGTAAGGCTCACGCCGTTCACCGTTACCGAGCCTTTCTCGACAATGGCATAGCCTTTTGGCAGGTCGTCTTCCGCAGCCTCGTATGAAAAAGTGAGAACCGTGCTTCCCTGCGCATTCTCCACCGCAACGCACTTTGCCGTGCGGTCAACGTGTCCTTGCACAATATGCCCGTCAAGCCTCGCCCCTGCAATCATGGAACGCTCCAAATTGACATAATCCCCTACTTTGAGAAGCCCGAGATTAGTGCGCTTCAAAGTCTCGTCCATTGCCGTAACGGTATATGACTCCCCGGAAATGCCGTCCACAGTCAGGCACGTTCCGTTGTGGGCAATGCTTTGGTCAATCCCCAGTTCCCACCCGGCGGGACGCTCAAAGGTGAATGTTATGTTCTTTCCGTCCCTCCGCTCAGAAAGCATACGGGTCATTGTCTCTACGATTCCTGAAAACATGGCTTTAATTCTTTGTTTTTGTTCAAATTTTCGTCTGCAAAATTAGCTGTTTGGTCGGTCTGTACAATGATTTGGTCGTTTTTTTTGGCAAAACCGTATTTTTGTTTCTACATAAGACACTTTTAATCAATACTTTTGCAGCAACAAAACAACAATCAACAAAACAATGATGAACAGACTTTTGAAAACGTTACTCATCCTGGTTATGCCAACGCTCGTAACCGCAGACATCATTGCCCAAGACACAAAAGTGTGGTCGCTGCAAGAATGCCTGGACTATGCCTTGGAAAACAATATTTCGGTGAAAAAGAGCAAGGTGAACGAAGCCTCCGCCGCCACCGACCTAAGCAAGGCCAAGGCCGCACTGCTTCCGAGCCTTTCGGCAAGCATGACGCAATCCTTGAACTACCGTCCTTTTCAGGAAACGGCAGGCAACTTTGTAAACGGCTCTATAACATCGAGCAGCAGCAACAAAACCACCGAAAGCGGAAGCTACGGCATAAACGCACGCTGGAACGTGTGGAACGGCGGAATAAACCAAAACACCATCAAGGCCCGCAAGTCGGACCTCGCCGTGGCAAAACTCCAGACGCAGGTGGAAGCAAACACAATACAGGAACAGATAATGCAATACTATGTGCAGATACTCTATTCCAAGGAAGCCGTAAGGGTGAACAAAAGCATATTCTCAAAAGACTCCTTAACATACGCACGCGGTGAGGAAATGCTCAAGCACGGCAAGATGAGCCGCAGCGAAGTGAAGCAGCTCGAAGCCGCAAAAAACGAGTCGCAATACAACGTGGTGAACTCACAGACCGTGGTTGACCAATATCTTCTGGAATTGCGCCAGCTTCTCGAACTGCAACCGGGAAGCAGCATGGACATTTCAACCGTCAGCATCGACAACAACGCGGCTCTCGCCGACATTCCCGCAAAACTCGATGTTTATGGCGAAGCCCTGCAAAACCGCCCCGAAATACTTATGGGAAAGGAAAGCATAAACGCCTCGGACCTGCAACTGAAAATAGCCAAAGCCGGATATATGCCCACCGTAAGCCTGAGCGCGGGCATCGGCGACAACCACATGACCGGCACACAAAACAACTTCGGCAATCAGATGAAGTATAATCTCACAGGAAGCGTAGGTTTGACGCTCAGCATACCCATACTCGACAACCGCGAAGCCAAAAGCGCGGTAGAGAAAGCCAAATACAGCCGCACCTCTGCGGAACTCGACCTGCAAGACAAGCAAAAGCAGCTTTACAGCTCGATTGAACGTTATTGGCAAACCGCCACAAGCAACCGCCAAAGGTACATCGCCGCACAAAGCAACGTGAACAGTCAGGAGGAAAACTACAATTCCATAGCCGAGCAGTTCAAGGTGGGACTTAAAAACGTGGTGGAACTCACTACCGCCCGCACAAGCCTGCTGCAAGCCGAACAGGAAATGCTCGAGAGCAAGTACACCACAGTTCTGAACGCACAACTTCTGAAATTCTACAGCGGCGGAAGCTTGAACATTTAATGAAAACAATAAAAACAGGAATATCATGACTAAGAAAACGAAAATCAAAATCACGGCAGCCGCAGTTGTGGCGATAATCGCCGTAATTGCAATCGTAAGCCTCACATCCAAGGGAGGCAAAGGCGGACTGAACATAATCTATGAAACAGCCAAGGTGGAGCCCGCCACGATAAGCACCACCGTAACCGCCACCGGGACAATCGAGCCTGTGAACGAAGTGGAGGTAGGTACGCAGGTGAGCGGCATAATAAGCAAAATTTATGTTGACTATAACAGCATCGTTAAAAAGGGACAGGTTATCGCCGAACTCGACCGCACCAACCTTGAAAGCGAACTCACAAGCGCGAAGGCAAACCTTGCAAGCGCAAAAAGCGAACTGAACTACCAGACGACAAACCTCAAGAGGATGAAAGAACTCCATAAGAAAGGTTTTGTAAGCGACGATGAATACGACACGGCTACGCTCAATTACAACAAAGCTCTTGAAACGTACAAAGGGCAGCAGCAAAACGTGAGCCGCGCACAGACAAACCTCGGCTACGCAACAATCACTTCGCCCATTGACGGCGTTGTATTGAGCAAAGACATTGAGGAAGGCCAGACGGTGGCGTCAAGTTTCAGCACGCCGACGCTTTTCACCATAGCACATGACCTTACGGATATGCGCGTAATAGCCGACGTTGACGAAGCAGACATTGGCGAAGTGCGCGAAGGGCAAAGGGTAAGTTTTACAGTTGACACCTATCCCGACGATACCTTTGAAGGAGTTGTTACACAAGTTCGCCAGCAGGGAGAAGAGGAAAGCAATGTGGTTACATACGAGGTGGTAATCTCCGCCCCGAACAAGGATCTCAAGCTAAAGCCAAAACTCACGGCAAATGTGAACATCTACACAAAAGAGGTGGAGAATGTTTTGAGCGTGCCGTCGAAAGCGTTGCACTTCACCCCGGCAAAGGAAACCGTAAACAAAGGCGAAAAGATTAAGGACTGCAACGGACAGAACAAAATCTGGGCGAAGGAAGGCAATGTACTGAAAGCCTACGCCGTAAAAGTGGGAATAACCAACGGAATACGCACCCAGATTTTAAGCGGAATAAGCCAGGGGGCAGAGATAATAACAGGCTCCAAGGCACAAACCGAAATGAGCGAAGAAGCTAACGCCGGCGAGGACGGCGAAAGGAGTCCGTTCGCCCCGGGTCCGAGAGGCAAGAACAACAAGAAAGGCAAATAAAAAACAAAAATGGACTACTCAAGCAACAGAGCCGTAATAGAGCTGCGCGATGTGAAGCGGGAGTTCCTTGTGGGCGAGGAAATCGTCCATGCCTTGCGTGGGGTGTCGTTCAAGATACACGAAGGCGAGTTTGTTACGATAATGGGAACGTCGGGCTCGGGAAAGTCAACGCTTCTTAACCAGCTTGGCTGCCTCGACACGCCATCAAGCGGAGAATACCTTCTCGACGGAGTGCCCGTAAGGCAAATGAGCCGCAACCAACGCGCAATCCTCAGAAACCGCAAAATAGGATTTGTGTTCCAGAACTACAATCTTCTGCCCAAAACCACATCTGTGGAAAACGTGGAGTTGCCGCTTATGTACAACCCCGCAATCAGCGCAAAGGAAAGGTTCGACCGCTCGGTTAAAGCTTTGCAGCGCGTTGGGCTTGGCGACAGACTTTATCACAAAAGCAACCAAATGTCGGGCGGACAAATGCAGAGGGTGGCAATTGCGCGGGCCTTGGTCAACAACCCTTCGGTGTTGCTTGCCGACGAAGCCACGGGAAACCTCGACACCCGCACATCGTTTGAAATCCTCACGCTGTTCCAGGAGCTTCACTCCGAGGGAATGACCATAATCTTCGTAACCCACAACCCGGAAATTGCATCATACAGCAGCCGCACCATAACTTTGCGCGACGGACTGATACGCGCCGACAAACTAAACGAGAATATTCTCTCAGCCGCCGAAACGCTGAAGACATTGCCCGTACCTAAAGACGAATAATAATGAATGTTCAAAATCTTTTCCAAATAGCATTCCGCGCAATTGCCGCCAACAAGTTGCGCTCGTTCCTCACAATGTTGGGAATAATCATCGGCGTGGCTTCTGTGATAACCATGCTCGCCATTGGGCAAGGCTCGAAAAAGAGCATACAGAAGCAAATTTCCGAAATGGGCTCGAACATGATTATGATACGTCCCGGACAGGACAACGGACCGGGCGGAGTGCGACAGGACGCAAGCGAAATGCAGTCGCTCAAGCTGAAAGACTTCCAGTATCTTGTTGACAACGCCAAGTACCTTGCCGCCATAAGTCCGAGCGTGAACAGTTCGGGGCAGTTCATAAACGGCAACAACAACACGCCCTCCACCGTTTACGGAATAAACAACGACTACCTCACCATACGCCAACTTACGGTAGAGGAAGGGGACAAATTCACCGATGACGACATAAAGACAAGCGCAAAGGTGTGCATTATCGGGAAAACCGTCAAGGACAACCTGTTTCCGGACGGAAGCGATCCTGTCGGCAAGGTGATAAGGTTCAACTCCATTCCCATGAAAGTCATAGGCGTCCTGAAGTCGAAAGGCTACAACTCGTTCGGCATGGACCAGGACGACGTGGTGCTTGCGCCCTACACCACCGTAATGAAACGCGTGCTGGCAGTTACTTACTTACAGGGCGTGAACGCCTCAGCACTCACGGAGGACATTACAGACGAAGCCATTGAGGACATATCAAACCTTTTGCGCGAATGCCATAAAATAAAGAAAGGCGAAGACGGAACGTACAACGACGACTTTACCATCCGCTCCCAAAAGGAACTTTCAACGATGATGAACTCCACGAGCGACCTCATGACCACCCTGCTTCTGGTCGTGGCCTGCATATCGCTGATAGTCGGCGGCATTGGCATTATGAACATCATGTACGTGTCGGTTACAGAGCGCACAAGGGAAATCGGTTTGCGAATGTCTGTTGGCGCACGCGGCATCGACATCCTGAACCAATTCCTAATAGAAGCCGTATTGTTGAGCGTTACGGGCGGTCTCATAGGGGTTATATTCGGCATCCTCGCCTCGTTCGGCGTGAATATGTTCGCCAAATGGCCCATCGTGATACAGCCGTGGAGCGTGCTTATAAGCTTTGTGGTTTGCTCGGCTACGGGAATCTTCTTCGGATGGTACCCTGCGAAGAAAGCCGCCGGGATGGATCCAATCGAGGCTATAAGATATGAATAAGAGTTCTTGTATGTGCGACCCCTCCTGTGAACGGTACGGAAAATTATATCTGAAATAAGAAAAACTATGTCCGATGTAGAAAAAACTACATCGGACATAGAAAAAATTATATCAGAACTAATTTTTCCCACTTGCATTGTACTGAAAAACAAATCTTTATACAGGCAATTCCACGCAAGGACATTTCTTTGAAAATCAATACGTTATGCTTTTCCTGCGATATTCGCAGTTTTTTCGGCAACAACTCGGCAGGACATATCACTAATTATTCTTGAACTTACGTTTTTCTTGCTAAATTTGCATTAAATGGAACAGATGAACTTTGACACGAACACTACCAAAAGCCGCCACGGCAGTTCAAGCACAGCAGAAGTGCTGATGCACGTGCTGGCATGGCTCTTCGTGTTTGCCTCTCCGCTGATTTTCAATCACGGTCAGACCCATATTTACTTCAAGGACTATGTGCGCGGATGCTTCATGCCGCTGATGATGTTCGTTGTGTTCTACACCAACTACTTTGCACTTGTGCCCAGGCTGTTCATGCGCAACCGCCGGCAACTGTTCTTTGTCGTGGAAATAATCCTGATTGCGGTAACAGTGGCCTGCATTCAGGAAATGTTCGCAAAATTCATTCCCGCCCCGCATTTCAAGCCTCACGACCTGCACAAAGTGCCTGCACGCTGGCTTTTTGTGGCGCGAGACATCGTTGCCATGGCTATCGTGGCAGCTTTCGGGGTCGCCACAAGGCTCAGCCGCAGTTGGCACAAGGCAGAAAGCGCAAGAAAAGAGGCGGAACTCGGCAGAAGAAACGCGGAACTGAAAAACCTGCGCAACCAGATAAGCCCGCATTTCCTGCTGAACACATTGAACAACATTTACGCACTGACTATGTTTGACACGGAAAAGGCGCAAAAGGCGATACAGGAACTGTCGCGCCTCTTGAGATACCTGCTCTATGACAACCAGACGCAGCTCACGCCGCTGTCGAAAGAAATTGACTTTCTGAAGTCGTACATCAACCTGATGCGTATGCGCACAGCAGCGAATGTGGACATCAGCGTAAAGATGGATTGCGAAGCGAACGACAAGCTGAAAATCGCCCCGCTGCTGTTCATGTCGCTTGTGGAGAACGCCTTCAAACATGGCGTGAACCTTTCGGAAAAAAGTTTCATCAACATTTCCCTGTGCTCAACAGCCGACGGAGTTGTTGACTTCTTCTGCGAAAACTCAAACTTCCCCAAAGGCGCAAAGGAACTCGCGCCGGGAGGCATCGGGCTGCAAAACCTCGCGCAACGCCTTGAGAACATCTACCCGCAACGCTACCACTGGCAAAGAGGCGTGAGCGCGGACGGAAAAAGATACAGTTCCCACCTTGTGATACAAACCCGGAATGACTTATGTACATCACCTGCGCAATAATCGATGACGAGCCGCTCGCGCTCGAACTTTTGGACAATTATGTGAGCCGCGTGCCGTTTCTGAAACTCACGGGCAAATACACGAGTGCCATAGAGGCCTTGGCGCGAATTAAGGAAGACGGCACACAACTGCTGTTTCTCGACATACAGATGCCAGACCTCAACGGATTGGAGTTTGCAAAAATCATAGACGGCTCCACAAAAGTTGTGTTCACCACCGCATTCAGCGAATACGCCATAGAAAGCTACCGCTCGCAGGCACTCGACTACCTGCTGAAGCCTGTAAACTTCACAGACTTCATGAATGCCGCAAACAAGGCGTTGAAATGGTTTGAACTACAGAAAAAGGCGGAAAGTGCGCAAAGGCACGAAGAAAGCGACAAAATATACGTGCGCAGCGAACACAAACTAATTGCGGTGGCTCTTGATGAAATTGTTTACATAGAAGCCCTGAAAGACTACGTTATGATATACACCGTGGGGCGCAAAACACCGATTTACACCATCACCACAATGCAGTCGCTGGCACAGACGCTGCCCGCCGACAAATTCATGCGCATCCACCGCTCGCACATCATAGCCCTTGACAAAATATCAATGCTCGAAGGCGACACCGTGGTTGTGGGAAACAAACACCTTAGCGTGTCGCGCCCTTACCGCCCCGCCCTGCTCGAATATCTCGGCAAAAAAACAGTGAAGTAAAAAGCCACTTTCGCAAACGCCACGCCGCGCCGTTGCCCGAAAAGTGCTTATCTTTGCCTTTGGAACAGAAAACTTGGAAATCATGCCTAAGACCTTTCTTACAGACAGCGAACGCATACAGACCCTGGCACTTGTCAGAAAGTTTGTGAAAATTTCTCCGCAGACCGTTTCACGCCTCGGTTTCCGCAAAATACGCAATTATATTACGGAGGCTGTGAAAAACAAAAACGTGCAGCGGGATGTTTTCGGCTTCAACCCCGTCGTAACTGCTCTTGAAACAGCCATAATACTTGGCGACGAAATGAGGCTTGACGGCACAACGATGACAGGATGCCTTCTCGCGCCGTTTTTTGAAGCCGGCGAAACTGCGAGCGAAGACGTGGAAAAAGAATTTGGCAGCGATATTTCAAGCATTGCAGCCGGCCTGAAAAGGGTAAAAGGGCTTTATGAAAAAACTCCCGCCGTAGAAACCGAAAACTTCCGAAACCTGCTCGTGAGCTTCGCAGAAGACATGAGGGTTGTGCTGATTATGACCGCAGACAGGCTTGCCGCCATGCGGCGAATACGCGACGTGGAGGACAAGGAGGCGCGAAACCGCGTGGCAAGGGAGGCGGAATTCCTTTACGCCCCTATTGCCCACAAGCTGGGGCTTTACAAAATAAAAAGCGAACTTGAGGATCTTGCCGTAAAATACCTTGAGCACGACGCTTACTACCTTATACGCGAAAAACTGAACGCCACAAAAAGCGCACGCGACGCTTACATCGCTGATTTTATAAGCCCCATAAACGAGAAACTTGAACAGGCGGGACTTAAATTCCACATCAAGGGGCGCACAAAGAGCATACACTCAATTTGGCAGAAGATGAAACGCCAGCGTTGCGGCTTCGAAGGCGTTTACGACCTGTTTGCCATAAGGATTATCATAGACTGCCCGCCCGAAAAGGAAAAGCAGGAATGCTGGCAGGTTTACAGCATCATCACCGATATGTACCAGCCAAACCCCAAGCGTCTGCGCGACTGGCTGAGCGTACCCAAGAGCAACGGATACGAAAGTCTGCACATCACGGTGCTTGGTCCGCAAAACAAGTGGGTGGAAGTGCAGATACGCACCGAACGTATGGACACCGTGGCCGAATACGGACTTGCCGCCCACTGGAGGTACAAAGGCATAAAAGGCGGCGAGAGCGGCATTGACGAATGGATAGGCGAAATACGCTCCATTCTCGAAACCGGAGATGACGTGCACATCATAAACCAATTCAAGCGCGACCTCAAAGATGAGGAAATTTACGTTTTCACTCCTAAAGGCGACCTCTACAAACTGCCGGCGGGGGCTACCGTGCTTGACTTCGCCTACCGCATACACACCAACATAGGAAGCCGGTGCGTAGGAGCGACAATCGCCGGCAAAAACTATCCGCTCCGCCACAAACTTTCGAGCGGCGACCAAGTGGAAATAAAACTCTCCAACTCGCAAACGCCAAACAGCGACTGGCTGAACTACGCCGTTACCGCTAGGGCAAAAAGCAAGATACGCCAGTCGATACACGAAAAAGCCATAAAGGAAGGACAGTTTGCCCGCGAGGCTTTCGAGCGAAAGCTGAAAAACCGCGACATTCCCTGGGAAGAGGGGCTGTTAAGCCACCTCGCGAAAAAACTCGGCTACAAGGAGCAAAGCGAGTTCTTCAAAGCCATGGCTTCGGGGGCAGTTCAGCTAAATGATGCCGCAGAGCAGTACGAGCGGATGTACAACAGCGAACACGCAACGCCCGGCAGCAACCAGACGGTAAGCGCAAACGAGTTCAACTTCAACCTTCAAAGCAAAGTCAAAGCCGACGGCAGTTCGTCAGACGTACTTGTGATAGACAGCAACCTGAAAGGAATTGACTACACCCTCGCCAAATGCTGCCACCCCATATACGGCGACGACGTGTTCGGCTTCGTAACATCGGGCGGAGGCATCAAGATACACCGCTGTGGCTGCCCGAATGCAAAGATGCTGCACGAACGCTACGGCTACCGCATTGTCAAGGCCCGCTGGGCGGGAAAAGGCGGAGAAAAATACATCATCACGCTGAAGGTTGTGGGCAATGACGACATCGGAATTGTAAACAACATGACTTCGATTATCGACAAGGAGCAGGACATACTCCTGCGTTCGATAAGGATAGACACCGCCGACGGACTGTTCTCGGGAATACTCACCATATCCACAGGAAGCACGCGCAATGTTGACATCCTTACAAAGAAACTCAGCACCGTGCATGGTGTGAAGAGCGTTACAAGAATTTGAAACGGCGTGCATTTTTGCTTCTCTTGGTTGTTGTCGCTGCGGTCTGCACAACGGCAAGGGCAAACGCACATCTTTTTCAGACAGTCCCCCATTCTTGTTGCGACTCCGTGCTGCGCCTTGTTTTTTCCTACTGTGAAAGAAACAACCTGCACATAGGCCGCACTGAAAGCCGCATATATTCAAAATTCCATATCGACACAGACATACACAACCTCCTGTTCCGCGCCATCCCCAACAGCATACACATTGACAAGGGCAGGAACAGCTATTTCGGCGAATGCCTAACCAAAACCGAATACTCCGACTTCGGAATACTCAGCCACAAGGTCGTAGCGTTCCACTCCACCCTGCACAAGATGAAGGAGCTTCGCGACGTTTACATGACAAACATGAACGTGCTGGTATATGCACCCTATCTTGTGGGCGACCGCATACTTTCACCGTTCAACGGACTAAACCGCAAGCACTACCGCTACCGCGCCGACTCTGCCGCAACAGGAAAGGACGGCAACATGATATGGATTTCAATATCACCGCGCCACAAGAATCCCCACCTCATTGAGGGGCGTGCGCTTGTTGACGCAAATTCCGGGAGGGTGGACTCCATTGACTTCAAAACTGTTTACGACCATATTCTCCACTGCAACATCTCGCTAAAATTCGGCGAAAGAGGCACGGCATCGCTCCTGCCGCAAAACGCCGACTTCAATTTAAGGTACAAACTTGCCGGAAATGAAATCAAGCTGAACATAAAATCCTTTTGCACCTACACCCGCACAGACAGCACGCACTATGCCGATTCGCTGCGCCGTGCCAAAGGCAAAGGAAAGCACAACATCACGCAACTTGGCTTTTTCAAGCCCGACACAACAGCCATTGTGCGCTCGTCCGACTATTTCACCGCCATACGCCCAATTCCGCTCACTTCTCGGGAAGACTCCATTATGTCGCAAAAGCGAACCGCCACGGCAAAGAAGCAACCACAAACTGCCGCCACCGCCTACATAAACTCGCTTGAGGACATATTCCTCGACCGCCACAGTATAAGCCTTTTCAACAACCGCGCCAAACTTACACTCCCCGAGCTGCTGTCGCTTTCAATGTTCCAATGGTCGGGCAAGCGGGGCATATCCATACAGAAAAGGCTAAGGTTCACGCTCAACACCGAAAGTGGGGTTTCGGTGAGCCTCAAACCGCGCATCGGCTACAGTTTCCGCCAAAAACAACTCTATTGGGAAGCACCGCTTAACCTGCATCTTTTCCCAAAATGCGGAGGCGGCTTCGAGATAGCAGCCGGCAACGGAAACCACATCTACAGCAGTCTGCAAGCAAAGGAAGTGAGGGAGGAAATGAAGAAGTTCAGCAACTACGACTCCCTGCTCCATGTGTTCAACAAATACAATTTCAACTACTACAACGACTTCTACACACGCGCACTCTTTTATCTCTCGCCGCTATGTGGCATGACCGTAAAAACAGGTGCGGTTTTCCACCAAAGAAACCAGTTGAATTGGAACAAAGAAGCATCACTTCATAGAATGAGGAGGTATTACAAAAGTTTCGCCCCACATATTGAGATGCAATACACCCCCGGCGTTTACTATTACGAAAACAAAAACGAAAAAATACCGCTAAACACCAACGCCCCCACGTTTCGCGGTTCATACGAGCGCGGCGTAAAATGGTTCGGATGCAAAAACCGCTACGAGCGCATGGAGTTCGACTGCTCCTACCGCATAGACATAAACAAGGTGAGGTCGTTGTTCCTGCGCGGAGGCTGCGGCTTTTTCACCAATAGGGAGGAAATGTATTTTGTTGACTACGACAATTTCAACTTCCACAATATGCCCGCCGGCTGGGATGACGACATGACCGGCGAATTCCACCTGCTCGACCGCCGTTTCTACAACGAGTCAAACTACTACGCCATGCTGAGCGCATCATACGACGTGCCGTTCCTCGTGTTCGGCAAACTGCCGCTCATATCCCACGCCATAGACAGGGAACGCATATACCTCAACACCGTGTGTCTGCACGCACTCAATCCTTACATTGAATGCGGTTACGGCGTGTCAACAACATTTTTCGATGGCGCACTGTTTGTGGGGGCAGGAAACGGAAGCGGTTTCGAACTTGGGGCAAAAATATCCCTGCGCTTTTTCGACAAATGGTGAAAAACCGCCACCGCCCTCATCGCAACACCGTAAAAACACACCGTTCAAGCGACACAATTTCCATAGAGCCGCCATTTTTACGTAACACCCTATACATCAGAAAATTAGCACAACACTCGACCTCTTTTATAAAGTTTTGTTTTTCAGATGTTTGCAATAGGCGAAAAAAGGTCTGATGTAGTTTGAATTATATCAGACATAATTTTTCCTACATCGG
>CAVCON010000007.1:0-24776 GCA_963603805.1 Oscillospiraceae bacterium | reverse complement strand
AACTACGGTAATAATATTTGGCTCTATATAAAAAATCAAAACAGTTTCTTAAATTTGCACTGTCATTAAATTGTAAATCACAATGAAAAAGTTTTTATTGAACGTATTAAGTTCGGCGGCAGGCGTTTTTCTCGCCACCTCCATAATTGTAATACTCTTTATAGTGATGATTGTGTCTGCGAGCGTGAGCATGGGCGGACAAAGCTCCGCAAACGTGGAGCCACACTCCGTATTGCGCATCGACCTGAAAGGCATACTTTCGGAGCGTTCGCAAAACACGCCGCTTGCCGCATTAGGCATGAACGACACCCCCGCCACGAGCCTTGAGGACATACTCCGCGCCATAGACGTGGCGAAAAGCAACAAGAACATCGACGGCATATATATAAATGCAGGTGCAGTGTCGGCAAGCCCGGCAAGTTTGCAGGAAATGCGCCGCGCCATCACCGACTTCCGCAAGTCGGGCAAATTCGTGGTAAGCTACGGCGGCACATACACACAAGGCGCATATTATGTGTGTTCGGCGGCATCCAAGGTGATGCTCAACCCCATCGGCGAGCTTGAATGGCGCGGACTTGGCGGAGAAATGATGTTCTATAAGGACTTGCTGAAAAAAATTGGCGTTGAAATGCAGGTGGTGAAGGTAGGTTCGTACAAAAGCGCGGTGGAGCCTTACACCGCCACCGAAATGTCCCCCGCCAACCGCGAGCAGGTTACGCAATATATAACGAGTATCTGGGGCAACATGAAGAAAGAGGTGTCGGCTTCGAGAAAAATCTCCGTTGAAAAGCTTAACACCCTTGCCGATATGTACATGGCGATGAAAAGCCCCAAGGAAGTGCTCGCCTCGAAACTGATAGACAAACTGGCATACGAGGACGAGGCCCTTGCCGAAGTGGCGAAACTTTCGGGAAAGAAAGACATTGACGATTTGAAGTTCGTGCAGCCAGCGAGCATAGCCCCGATAGCCGAAAGCAAAACCGACGGCGGTGAGATTGCAGTGTATTACGCTTGCGGAAACATTGTGAGCGGCGCGACCGAAGGTGGGCTTTTCGACCAGGCAATTGTTGCCGACAAAATAATGCCCGACCTCGACGACCTTGCAAAAGACGACGACGTGAAAGCGGTGGTTCTGCGCATAAACTCGGGCGGCGGCAGTGCATATGCCTCCGAGCAGATATGGCGTTCAATAAAGAAACTCGCCGCAAAGAAGCCTGTGGTGGTGTCGATGGGCGACATGGCGGCTTCGGGCGCGTACTACATGAGCAGCGCGGCGCAATACGTTGTTGCCGAACCCACAACCCTTACGGGCAGCATAGGCATCTTCGGAATGATACCCGACGTGAGCGGACTGATGAAGGACAAGCTCGGAATTAAGTTTGACGGCGTGAAAACCAATGCGCACTCCGACTTTTTCTCAACCTCGCGCCCATTCAACGCCGAAGAGAAAGCCATGCTGCAAAGCTATGTTGACCGTGGCTACGACCTTTTCACATCACGCGTGGCGGAGGGCAGGAAAATGACAAAGCAGCAGGTTAACGAAATAGCCCAAGGGAGAGTGTGGACAGGCGAGGACGCACTGAAAATAAAGCTTGTTGACAAACTCGGAAACCTTGACGACGCAGTGGCAATTGCCGCAAAACGCGCAGGACTTAAGGAATACCACTCAATCCACTATCCCGCGTCAAAGGAATGGTGGGAGAAGATACTCGACTCCAAAATGCAGGACTACACCGACGCACAGCTGCGCAGCTATCTCGGCGAACTCTACCCCGCCCTCTCAATGCTGAAGAACATTGACAAGCGCGACAGGGTGCAGGCACTTATACCGTTAACCCCGGTAATAAGGTAAAAGCATTGATGAAGCTTCCCGGAAAAAAAATGCGCAGACTGCTCACTCCCGTGTCGTGGATTTACGGCGCGGCGGTTAGCGTGCGCAATTTTCTGTTTGACCACGGAATAATCAAGTCGCACAAATTCGGCGTTCCCATAATATGCGTGGGAAACCTGACGGTTGGCGGCACAGGCAAAACGCCCCACGTGGAATATCTGCTGCGGCTGCTCGGGAACAGGCCAAGTACCGCAGTCATCAGCCGGGGATACAGAAGAAAGACAAAGGGCATGGTTGTTGCCACAGCCGCATCCACCGCAGCGGAAATAGGAGACGAGCCGTTTCAGATCAAGACGCATTTTCCCTGCATACGCCTTGTGGCTGACGCAAACCGCACCGAAGCCATCGAATATCTGATGCAGGACAATATAAGTCCCGCCGTAAAGGCGATTGTGCTTGACGACGCATTCCAACACAGGTATGTAAGCGCGGGAATGAACATAATGCTCAGCGACTACAACCGACCCGTTTACAGCGACAGGCTTCTGCCGGCGGGAATGCTGCGCGAAAGTTTCAGCCAGCGGCGGCGTGCCGACATCGTAATCGTCAGCAAATGCCCCACAGGTCTTTCCTGCGAGGAAAGGGACGGCATCGCGGAAAAACTCGCCTTGTTGCCGCGCCAAAAGTTGTTCTTCACGACGATGGCATACGGCACACCATATAATGTGTTCACGCAAAAAGCCGCGCCACTGAAGGTCATTGCCGGAAACTGCCGCCGCATTCTTGCGCTTGCCGGCATTGCCCGACCGCAGCCGTTCTTTAAGGAAATTGCGAAATATGGCAACAATATTACCGCCATGCCTTTTGCCGACCACCACAACTTTTCGCGTGAGGAATTGGCAGGTTTCAGAAAATTTGTCTCCGCATCCGACGCAGCAATTATAACGACTGAAAAAGACGCGGCGCGGCTGCTGTCGGCAGACATAAATTGGAGCGAAGAGCAGAAGGCACGGATTTACGCGCTGCCCATAAACGTGGAATTTCTTTTCGGAGAGGAAAACAACTTTAACAAGATAATTTCAGACTATGTTGGACAAGATAAATGAAACTGCGGAATTTCTCGCCCCGCAAATCAAAGGAAAAGCTACAACGGCCATAATCCTCGGCTCCGGGCTGGGAAAACTCGCCGCAGAAATCAAGGTCGAGAAAGAATGGGACTACAAGGAAATCCCCAACTTCCCCATATCCACCGTCGAGGGTCATGCCGGAAAGCTGATATTCGGCACACTCGGCAAAACTCCTGTGGTAGCAATGGACGGAAGATTTCATTATTATGAGGGATATTCCATGAAGGAGGTAACGTTCCCCATAAGGGTTTTCGGGGCTTTGGGAATTTCCACCCTGTATGTGAGCAACGCCGCCGGAGGTACGAACCCGGATTTCCGCGCCGGCGACCTTATGGTGATTACCGACCACATAAACTTCATGCCCGAGCATCCGCTGCGAGGCAAAAACCTTTCCTGCGGCCCGCGCTTCCCAGACATGAGTGAGGCATACGACAAAAAACTTGGCGAAAAGGCAGACGGCATCGCCGAAAAGCTCGGTTTCAAATTGCAACACGGAGTTTATCTCGCCAATTCCGGACCTACATACGAAACCCCGGCAGAATATAAAATGTACCGCCTGTTCGGCGCGGACGCTGTGGGAATGAGCACCGTCCCCGAGGTGATTGTGGCGCGGCATCAGGGAATGCGCGTGTTCGGCATCAGCGTGATAACAAACGTCCCCTCAAACTCCGCCTCCGAAACCTCACACGAGGAAGTGCAGCAAGCTGCGGCAGACGCGGAACCCAAGATGTCGGAACTCCTAAAACAGATGATTAACGATTGACAACCCAATGCGCGGCGCGAAAGGCGCAAGCGCAAAAAACACTTATATATTAATGACAAGAACTGAAATATCCACACTCGGGGAGTTCGGACTTATCAAGCGGCTCTCCAAAGACATAACCCCCAAGAACCCAACAACCGAAAAGGGCATCGGCGACGACTGCGCCGTGCTCCACTATCCCGACAGCCAGGTGCTCGTAACGTCCGACATGCTTTTGGAGGGGGTGCATTTCGACCTTACTTACATGCCGCTGAAGCATCTTGGCTACAAGGCTGCGGTTGAAAACATCTCTGACATCTGCGCCATGAACGGCACACCGCAGCAAATGATTGTTGACATAGGCATAGGGCGCAGGTTCTGCATTGAAAACATCGACGAACTTTACAGCGGAATACGTCTGGCGTGCGAGCGTTACGGCGTGGACATCGTTGGCGGCGACACCACATCGTCATACACCGGCCTAAGCATCGCCATCACCTGCATAGGGAGCGGCAAACGCGATGAAATCGTATATCGCGGAGGAGCAAAGGAGAACGATCTTATATGCGTAAGCGGCAATCTTGGCGCGGCATACATGGGATTGCAACTTCTTGAACGCGAAAAGGCGATTTTCGAGGAACAAAGCGCAAAGGTAGACACAGCCGAAAAGAAAATGGCGGTACAGCAGCCCGATTTTTCGGGACGTGAATACCTGCTCGAACGCCAACTAAAGCCCGAAGCACGCAAAGACATCATCGACAGTCTGAAAAAAGCGGAAATAAAGCCCACCGCCATGATTGACATATCTGACGGACTTTCGTCAGAACTCATGCACATCTGCGAGCAAAGCAACACGGGATGCCGCGTGTATGAGGAGAGAATCCCAATAGACTACCAAACGTCATCGCTCGCGGAGGAATTCCGCATCAACCCCACAACTGCCGCACTCAACGGCGGTGAGGACTACGAGCTGCTGTTCACCGTGCCGCTTTCGTGCCACGAAAAAATTGCGGAGGTGGAAGACGTACACATAATAGGCAACATCACGACTCCAGGGACAGGCAAAACCCTCGTAACACGCGACGGTGCCGAGTTCGAGCTTAAAGCGCAAGGCTGGAATCCGCTTGCCGGAAAAGAATGACCCGCGCAACCGACTACTTACAGCAAAACAAAAACCGCCGCACTCAAACACGGCGGTTTTTGTTTGTCTTTTTCCGCCGTTTCCACGGATTTTCCGTAATTTAGCACCATAATATAATATCGCGACTATGGCAAAATTCAAAAGAATACTACTAAAGCTCAGCGGCGAAAGCCTCATGGGACAACAGCACTACGGAATTGACGTGAACCACCTCAACGAGTATGCGCAGCAAATCAAGAGCGCACTCGAAAGCGGTGTGGAAATAGGCATCGTTATTGGCGGCGGCAACATTTTCCGTGGGCTTAGCGGGGCGGGCAAAGGCTTCGACCGCGTTAAGGGCGACCAAATGGGAATGTGCGCAACGGTAATCAACTCCCTTGCACTAAGCAGCGCACTCGGCGCAATAGGTGTTGACGCACGCGTGCTTACCGCCATAAGAATGGAGCCTATTGGCGAGTTCTACAACAAATGGAAAGCCATTGAATACATGAAGCAGGGCAAGGTGGTGATAATGTCTGCCGGAACGGGCAACCCCTACTTCACCACCGACACAGGCTCCGCGCTGCGCGGGATAGAGATCGAGGCCGACGTGATGCTGAAAGGCACACGCGTTGACGGCGTTTACACCGCCGACCCCGAAAAGGACAAAACCGCAACCAAGTTCAACGAAATATCATTTGACGAAGTTTACACACGCGGTCTGAAAATCATGGACCTCACAGCCACCGCGCTTTGCAAGGAAAACAACCTGCCGGTGTACGTGTTCAACATGGACGTGAGCGGAAACCTCGCCAAAGTGCTGAAAGGCGAGCCCGTAGGCACACTTGTGCACAATTAACAGAACACCAACTTAAATACAAAGCTGACATGAAAATCAAGAAAATCATCCCGGCAATCTTTCTCGGCGCACTGCTCGCAAGCTGCGGCAAGAGCGACCCTATTCCAATGTTTGTCGGCACTTACACCGGCAGCGGTTCGGACGGAATCTACTCGTTCTCGTTCGACCAGGAAAGCGGCAAGGCAAAGGCGCAGCACAGCGCGAAAATCTCAAACCCGAGCTACCTTGTGATAGCCCCCAACGACTCGTTCATGTATTGCGTGAGCGAGAACAAGGGCGACGAAGCCATTATAAACGCATACCGCGTGGGAATGACCAGCGGGCGCATGGCACTGCTCAACCGCGTGCTTGCCCACGGCGACGACCCATGCCACCTTGCCACATACGCACGCAACCTTTACGTGGCCAACTACTCATCGGGCAGCATCAGCGTGGTTGGCATAGAGAGGGACGCCACACTGTTTGACAACGAAAGGACAATCAAGTTCGACAACGGCACAAACGTTGACTCCGTAAGGCAAAGCAGCTCACACATCCACCAAGTTCAGAAATCGCCCAACGGCAAATTCCTGTTCGCCGTTGACCTTGGCGGCGACTGCATCTACAAATACGAGCTGCGCCCCAAGTTCAAGGAGGGCGAGCCTTTCAAGACCGACCTGCCGCAAGGCTGCGGACCGCGCCACATAACCTTCTCGCCCGACAGCAAGCACGCTTACGTCATCACGGAACTTAGCGATGAGGTGATAGCCTTTGACTACGATGCCGAAAGTGGCAACTTGGTGCAGAAACAAGTTGTCAAAGCAAGCGATGACGGTGCTCGCGGGGGTGCGGAAATAGAGGTAAGCCCCGACGGAAAGTTCCTTTATGCAAGCGTGAGGCTGAAAAACGACGGTGTGGCGATATTCCAAATCAACCCCGACGGAACGCTGAAGAAAACCGGCTATCAGAAAACTGGCAAACACCCGCGTATGTTCAAGATTTCGCCAAACGGCAAATTCCTGCTCGTGGCTTGCAAGGACGACAACGTAATCCAAGTTTACGAACGCAACGCTGAAACCGGCGAACTCACATACACGGAGAAGGACATCAAGCTGAGCCATCCCGCCTGCATAGCTTTTGGCGAGGCTGTGCCTTGGTAACACCCGGTTTTTGCAAAGCCGAAAAAACAAAGAAACTGTTTTAATTTTTTTCGTCTCATGATTTGAGATGTATATTTGAGGCAGGTTCGTTTTTCTGATGAGGAAGATAGCGGGCTATCTGACGAAGAAGAAAGGCGGACATGACCAAAAAGACGCTCAAAGCATAGGCGGAAACTACAGTAGCAATACTGGCTCTATGTAAAAAATCAAAACAGTTTCTATATCGGACATAGAAAAAACTACGTCCTATGTAGAAAAAATTATGTCTGATGTAATTTAAATTACATCAGACATAATTTTTCGCCTTTACAACACGCTGTAAAACAAATGCTTATATCGCAATCACGCATTTGATGTAAAACACAGTAAAACAAGACTTTATCTTATTTTGAGACAAATACAGAAATAATGCTCTTTTCTTTCATTTTAATGTAGGCATACACTCTCCAATTCCAGCAAAAGGCGTTTCGCTTCCAACCCTCCGGCAAAGCCCGTCAGGGAACGGTCAGAACCTATCACACGGTGGCACGGCACCATGATGCATATCCCATTTGCGCCCACCGCCTGTGCCACTGCCCTCACGCCTTTCGGGTTTCCCACCTGTTGTGCAATTTCCATATAGCTGCGCGTTTCGCCATACAGAATGCCGAGCAAGGCATTCCACACACTGCGCTGGAACTCCGTCCCCGCAAAAAGCAGCGGAACATCAAACTCCGTGCGCGTGCCGGCAAAATATTCGTCAAGCTCCTTGCACGCCCAAAGCAAAACCTCGGATTTACCCTCGGCATATTCCGCATTCAGGAAACGCATTATGCGGTTGTCGTTGCGCCGGCGGTGCTTTATGTTCTTCCAGTCGCAAAGGCACAGTTTTCCGTCCTTCTCACCCAGCAGCAACTCACCACAGGGGGATTGATAATGGCAAATGTTTATCGTCTGTCCGTTCATCTATGCAAAAAACTTTTAGGCATTGCGAATGTAAAGTTAGCGTATTCCGTTCAAACTCCGCCACCGCAGCAATGTTCTTTCACGAAAAACGCGTTCGGATGCTGACGTTACGGAATAAAATGCTAATTTTGACTTCCGCAATGCCGCAGACACGCGGCACTGCACGCCTTTCCGCATGAACGATATACTTACACTTCTGTCGAACAACCTGCCTTTCACCCCCAACGAGGAACAGCACCACGTCCTTGCCGTACTGGTGCGCTTTGTGGAAACACGGGTGAGCCGCGCCGCCCTGATAATGCGCGGCTATGCCGGCACAGGCAAAACGTCGCTCGTAAGCGCATTGGTCAAAAGCCTGAAACAGACAGGCACAGAGCCTGTTCTGCTCGCCCCCACAGGACGCGCCGCAAAGGTTTTCGCCAAATACTCGGGCGAGAAAGCCTACACCATACACAAGGTGATATACCGCCAAAAGACGTTCGAGGGGGAGGACACGAAATTCACCCTTAACTTTAACAAACGGAAGAATGCCATATTCATCGTTGACGAGGCGTCGATGATTTCCAACGAATGCGGCAACAGCCTCTTCGGTTCGGGATGCCTGCTCGATGACCTTGTGAAATACGTTTACAGCGGCACGGACTGCAAGCTGCTTCTCGTGGGCGACACGGCGCAGCTCCCGCCCGTAGGTGAACTGGAAAGTCCCGCGCTTTCGGCGGAATGTCTCACCAATTACGGACTGCGGGCGGCGGCGGTGGAGCTAAGGCAGGTTATGCGGCAGGGAAAGGACACCGGCGTGCTTACCAACGCCACAATGCTGCGCAACATGATATTGCAGGGCGAACCCTCGGATTTCCCGGTAATAACCCGGCAAGGCTTTGACGACTTGCGCTATATGCCCGGTGGGGAGTTTATCGAAGAACTCGAAAGCTGCTACGGCGACGTGGGGAGCGACGAGACAATCGTGGTAACGCGCTCGAACAAACGCGCAAACGAATACAACATGGGCATAAGGGCGCGGCTCTACGAGCGCGATGAGCAGATAACCGTGGAAGACCGCATAATGGTGGCTAAGAACAATTATTACTGGGCGGAGAAGGCTGCCATTTTCAACAGTTCGCGAGAAGCCGCCGAAGTCGATTTCATAGCCAACGGCGACATTGCCGAGGTTGAAAGCCTGTCGAACTTTCACGAAATGGGAGGCTTCCACTTTGCCAACGCCACGCTGCGCTTTCCCGACTACAACGACATGGAACTGGACGCACGCCTGTTGCTCGACACACTGACAAGTGAATCGCCCGCCCTGACGCGCGAGGAATCATTAAGACTCTACAACGCCGTGCTCGATAAATACGCAAATTTCCGCACAAAGCGCACAAAACTGAAGCACCTGCGCGAAGACCCGCACTACAACGCCATGCAAATTAAATACGCCTATGCCGTAACCTGCCACAAGGCGCAGGGCGGACAATGGAGCCGCGTGTTCCTCGACCAAGGTTTCACGCCGCCCGATATGCTTTCCTCAAACTACCTGCGCTGGCTCTACACGGCTTTCACGCGCACCACGGAAAAGCTGTATCTCATAAACTGGCCGCAAAACCAGCGGGCGGAAAAGGACGATTGGGACTTTTAACCCCCGGCAAATGTTTTTTAAGGCGCAAAACCTGTGATGTGTGGTTTATTTTGGCTAAGTTTGTATCTGAAATCAAGAATATAACGAAACGGAATGATACAGTCAATGCTTATCGGCGGTCTCGGAACGCCCGAAATTCTTATAATTGCCCTTGTTGTGCTGCTGCTTTTTGGCGGCAAGAAGATACCCGAACTCATGAAAGGAGTGGGCAAGGGAATACGCAGCTTCAAGAAAGGCATGAACGAGGATGACGAAAACACAAACGACAAAATTTCCTCAGACAGCCACGGCGACGGAGACGGCGAGGAAGTAAAATAAGCCACCACCTTTAATTACAAGCGGAACACGCGAATATTCAGGACGGACACAAAGCCCGCCCTTGTATTGTTTTGCCAGGACGTAAAACGGAGCGTCAGAAAACGGTGCACTTCACTCCGAGCGAAATGTTCACTATGTCCCAGAGGGATATGTGCCTGTTTGTGGAAAACGAGGCTATGTCGAGGTCGCACGTGTTGAAGTCGTAATAAAAAAGAACCTCGCGAAACCTTTTGCGCCTTGCAGCCGGGATTTGCAGTCTTACACGTTGCCCCAAGGAAAGCCCGGCACGCATCCCCGATGAGAAGCCGTAGTATTTGTGGGGATATCTCACAGGCTCGCTCATCCAAAATTCGTGTCCCGTAATGGTGTTGATGTATATCGCCACTGCGAGGGGCTGGAAGTTTATGTCGCCATACACCCGAAAATCAAAAGGAACGTATGTTTCGCGGGCTGTAATCGTAAGTTTTCCCCTGCCTGTGGAATAAGGAGGCACGTAGCCGAGCATGAAATCAGTCTCCCACGAATTGTTTTTCCCATACATCCAGCCCAAACCAGCCGAGAACAGTCCGATGCCCCCTGCATACTGCGCCACGACACGCCTTGGCGTGAGGGAATGCCAAAAGGACATGAATTTCTCCGCACGCCTTTCGTAGCGCACAGCCTTTGCGGTGTCTCCCGCCAAGGCTGTCCCCAAGCCCTTTTGCGGCAAAACCGCCCCGGCATTTAATGCAGCGGGAAGCACAAGCGACAACGCGATTTTCCTACAGTTCAACCACATCGCGCGAATACCCTCCCCTCCATATTTTGAAAACAAGATAGGTACGCTTCATGGCATTGCCGCAACCGTAATAAACCGTGCCGTCGTCGAATATGTCGCTGACGGTTGTATGGTGGGTATGGCCGTGAAGACAGAAAAGCAAATTCGGAAACTTCTTGATTTCGCTCTCGAAAAGCCGGCTTATATTATTGTCAAACTGCTCCGAACCCGGCGGGGCGTGCATGGCGACCACCGTGCATTCCGCCTCCTTGGGAAAAGAGTCCGTCTCGTTTTTTATAAACCCGAAATCGGGCACAGCAGTAGTATGGTCGTACTCGCGGCTGTTGGTGTTAATGCACACAAAACGCACAAAGCCCGCCGTAAACGCGAAGTTCTCCTCGCCGTAAATGGTCTTGTAAACTTTTTCCCCAGTCCCGAGGCAGTCGTGATTGCCAATGAGGCACACGCATGGCTTGTCAAGTTTGCCGAGTACGTCGCGCATCCAAACAAACTCCTTAGTTTCGCCAAAATCCGTGAGGTCGCCAAGATTTATCGTGAAATCCACATCGCTGCGTGAATTAATGTCCTGCACAAGTTTGCGAGTGTCGTCGTAGCGTCGTTGCGTGTCGCTGATTACTGCAAAGCAAACCGTGTCGCGGTCTGCACACCGTTCTTCTATCTTGGTTATGTTCTTTTTGTTGAGGTTTGTGCTTCCGTGTATTCGCCCGTCGTAAGGATGATATTCAAACTTGTTGCAACCCACAAAGGCAAACAACAGAAGCACGCCGCAAACACACAGTCCCAAGTTCTTCATAGCAAAAAGAGTGAGCTATTTTGAAAGGCGCAAACCTATGTTCGACACCCCCGGAATGATTTCGCGGCGCATTATATGATGCACCACAAACTTCCCGGTCTGTCCTTTTTCAAGTTCCACGCTGCCGAGGTTGAAATCATACTGGTACATATTCGTGCCGTTCCCACTCCGCACTCCGTTCTTGTCGGCAAAAACGCAAGCCACGGTATCTGCGAACACCGTGTCGGGATTTGAGAGTTCGGCAACGACGGCAAGCCAAAGCTTTTGGTAAGGATAATCGTTGGTGGTGCGCACCCCCACGTCCACATTAAAGACTCCGCCCTCCCGAACCGTGTCCAGCGAAAACGAAAGCGCATCGCTCTGATCCCAGCCCTCAACAGGAACATTGCGGTAGGAATGCATCACCGTGGAGCGGCTGCACGAGAAAACCATAATGCAAGCCGCCAGCAGCGACAATATTTCAAGACTTTTCGCCCTCATTTTTCTTTTCCGCCTGTCCGCCGCCCTGCTGCGCACGGTTGTTTCTCGGATTTTGCGGACGGCTTTTGCGACGTTTCTTCCTGCGTGATTTTGTCTTGTCAAAGCGCGTAAGACTGTCCTGCTCCGCCAAATCGGCTGGCGCAGACATTACGGCGGCATTTCCGTCCTCAAGTTTGTCGGGCTTCTCCCCACGGCGGTTCATTGCCAGCACCTCAAAAGCGCGTTTCGCCGTTATTGTAACAAGGTTTGAAGCCGTATTTTTGTCGGTTGTGTACGTAAGAAGTCCTGCAAGCGGGTCGCTTTTGAACAAATGGAACGTTCCTGTTATTGTGTCAAGCGTAATATCCCTGCCGGGAAGCTTCTTCAACGCCTCAACGTATGTGCCGGCCTCATAGTTCATGCAGCATTTCAGTTTTGCGCACTGCCCCGCGAGCTTCTGCGGGTTCAGGGAAATGTTCTGCACCCTTGCCGCGCCGGTTGACACCGATGCGAAATTCTTCATCCACGTGGCGCAGCAAAGTTCCCTGCCGCAAGGTCCGATGCCTCCTATTCGCCCCGCTTCCTGCCGCGCTCCAATCTGGCGCATCTCTATCCTTACGCGGAACTCCTCGGCGAAAACCTTTATCAGCTGGCGGAAGTCCACCCTCTGGTCTGCGATGTAATAAAATATTGCCTTGTTGCCATCGCCCTGATATTCCACATCGCCAATCTTCATTTGCAGTCCGAGTTCCTTGGCTATTTGGCGCGAGCGTATCATGGTCTCGTGTTCAAGGGCCTTTGCCTCATGAAATTTCTCCATATCCACTTCGCGCACCTTGCGGTATATGCGCTTTATCTCCGTTCCGGCTTTCAGCCCCGCCTTCTTCATTTGCAGCGGCACAAGCTGCCCAGTTAGCGTAACCGTTCCCACGTCGTGCCCCGGCGAAGCCTCGACAGCAACCATGTCGCCTTTTACAAGCGGCAGCTTGTTGCTGTTGTGGAAATAAGCCTTGCGGGTGTTCTTGAACTGTACCTCCACCAAGTCGGTGGTGTCGTTGTTTCCGGGAACGTCGGCAAGGTAGTCATAAGTATTGAGCTGCTTGTCCTGCGGTCCGACTCCGGCGGTACAAAGTCCGCGAAGCTTTCCGCAGGGAAGGAAGTTTGATGTTTCTGTATTTTCGTGCATATTATGTAGTCGTAATCAGTTTCTATTTTCTTATCAGTATGATGATTTTCATTGCGAAGTCAAACAGGACGATGCCCGGATTTGCGTTCTGCCCTATGTCCCGGGAAGCCCTTTCAAGCTCGTCCATTATGCCAATGACGTTGCGCTCGTTTATGAAGCGGGCAAAGCGTGTGGCAAAGTTGCCCTCCACATCGTTCATGTAGTTAAGCTGCGGAATGCGGAAGTTATACATGAAATTCTCCCTCACAAGCCTCAGGGCGTATGCCAGAAAACTTTTCTGCCGTTCCCTGCCCCAGCCGGCAATCTCCGCGCTCCATTCCAAAAGTCCCTTTATGTCGCGGGAATACGCCTTGCGCATCAGCAGCACAAACTCGTCAAAAAACAACTGTTCGCTGTTGTCAGCCTTCAACACCGAAAGGGCTTCGGCATAGCTGCCGCGTGTCTGCCGCGCAATCCTCGCCGCCTCCTGCCCGTCCACACCGTGAAGTCTCACAAGCGCATCCGTCATGTCGGAACTGCTTATCGGGGGAACTTCAAAACGCTGCGTGCGGCTCACAACTGTAGGCAGAAGCATTTCCGGCGCATCGCTCACAAGAAGAAACACCGTGCCTTGCGGTGGCTCCTCAAACAGCTTCAGCATCTTGTTGGACGTGGCATCGTTCATGCGCTCGGGCAACCAGATAATCACGACCTTTCTGCCGCCCTCGCTCGAATGCAGCATCAACGCCTGCTGTATGGCCTCGCTCTCCTTGGAATAGATTACGGGCTGCTGGTTTTCCGCGCCCATTTCGCCAAGCCAAGTGTCGAGCGTGAAATACGGCGTTTCCTCTATCATGCCTTTCCACAGTTTGAAAAGGCTGCTGCAAGATTTCGAGTTCACCGTCGGGAAGATGAAGTGGAGGTCGGGATGCTCGAGAATGCGTGTCTTTACGCACGAGGGGCATACGCCGCAAACGTCATGGTCTGACGGATTGTCGCAAAGCAGATAGGAGGCATAGGCAAGGGCAAGGGCGAACTTTCCGCTCCCCTCCGCACCGCAAAACAGCTGCGCATGAGCCACACGGTTTTCCTTCACCTGCATCAGAAGCCTTCTGCACGTGTCGCGCTGCCCTACCACATCACTGAACCTCATAGTCCCGACCTTGTTTTCAATATATCTTTTCGGCTATGCGGCGTATGCTTTCGGCCGCGCCCATTGTGTAAAAATGTATGCTCGGCACGCCGTGGGCCATAAGCTCCTTGCATTGCGCCACACCCCACTCCACGCCAAGTTCCTTCATGTCGCTGTCGGTTTTGCACTTGGCAGCCTCTTTCACAAGTTCTTCGGGAATGTCGCAACGGAACGTCTTGGGGATTACCGTCAGCTGCGAGAGTTTTGTGAAAGGCTTTATGCCCGGAATTACCGGC
This sequence comes from Oscillospiraceae bacterium, assembly GCA_963603805.1. Lineage (GTDB taxonomy): Bacteria > Bacteroidota > Bacteroidia > Bacteroidales > Bacteroidaceae > UBA6398. The sequence continues at coordinate 10,439 of CAVCON010000007.1, read as the reverse complement.
ACTTCTATTCCGGCCTTGCGGGCTGCGTCAACAAAGGCGAAATATTTTGAGTTGTCAAAAAACATCTGGGTTACGCCATAATCCGCGCCAAGCTCTATCTTGCGCTTGAAGAACTCCATGTCGCTCTTCATGTTTGACGCTTCCTCGTGTTTCTCCGGATAGCACGCCACCCCGTATGTGAACTTCTCGCCTATAAACTCAATCTTCTCGCCGTTCAGGAATTTCCCCTCATTATAGTTGTTCACCTGCTGTTCAAGCTCCGTGGTGTGTGCATGACCGCCTTCCGTGGGACGGAAACGCTTGTCCTCCTTTGCCTTGTCGCCGCGCAGGAGCAAAAGGTTTGTTATGCCCAAAAACTGGAGGTCTATCAGAACATACTCTGTCTCCTCTTTCGTAAACCCGCTGCACAAAATATGCGGCACAACGGGAATGCCGTATTTGTTCTGTATCGCCGCAGCCACAGCCACCGTGCCGGGACGGCGGCGCAGGCGTTCCGCCTGATAAAGGCCGTTTCCCGCATCGCGGAAATACACTTCGCTGTGGTGGGTGGTTATGTTTATATATTTCGGCTCGAACTCCCGCAGCATCTCTATCGTCTTGTTTATGGTGTCAAGCCCCTTGCCCTTCAGGGGGGGCAGCACCTCGAACGAGAAAGCCGTGGAGGCGTTGTTTTTTAACAGGTCGCTTACGTTCATACGTCTTTATATGTTCCGTGCATTTCGCGCCGCGTTGCCCATGGGCAGCACCTTGCGCAATGCGCGTACTGTTCCTAATTTAATATTTCCACAAAAGTACGATTTTTTTGGCAATCATTTTCCTCAAAATTGGGTATTTTGCGGACGGCGGCGCATATTTCAGCCCCTGCATAGTGCCTATGTGTTTTGGAAAAAGTATTTTCGTATTCTGAAACTATAAACCAAACAACGATATACGATGGGAAAAATCAGAGCAGCCGTAGTGGGATACGGAAACATAGGGCATTACGTTCTTGAGGCTCTCGAAGCCGCGCCCGACTTCGAGATTGCCGGCGTGGTGCGCCGCAACGGTGGGGAGGACAAGCCTGCAAGCCTTGCGAACTACAAGGTGGTGAAAGACATAAAGGAACTTGGCAACGTGGATGTGGCAATACTCGCCACGCCCTCGCGCAAGGTGGAGGAAAACGCAAAGAAATACCTTGCAATGGGCATACGCACGGTTGACAGCTTCGACATACACACGCAAGTGCCGGCACTGCGCCGCACACTCGACGAAGTGGCGAAAGCCAACAACTCCGTCAGCATAATTTCGGCAGGTTGGGATCCGGGCACCGACAGCATAGTGCGCGCCATGTTGCAGGCAATCGCCCCCAAAGGTCTCACTTACACCAATTTCGGACCGGGAATGAGCATGGGGCATACAGTTGCCGTGAAAGCCATAAACGGTGTGAAAGCCGCACTCTCGATGACTATTCCCATAGGCACGGGGCTGCACCGCCGCATGGTGTATGTGGAGCTGGAAAACGGCGCGGATTTCAAAACCGTTGAAAACGCCATAAAAACCGACCCGTATTTCGTGAACGACGAAACCCATGTGCAGCAGGTGGCGTGCGTGGACGATGTTATCGACATGGGACACGGCGTGAACCTCACACGCAAGGGCGTGAGCGGAAAGACGCAAAACCAGTTGTTCGAGTTCAATATGCACATAAACAACCCGGCACTCACGGGGCAGATACTCGTATGCACCGCACGCGCCGCGATGCGCCAGCAGCCGGGATGCTACACGCTTATAGAAGTCCCGGTGATTGACCTCCTGTATGGGGAGCGCGAAGACCTGGTGGCGCACCTTGTATGACAAACGCGCCGGAATACATATAAACAAACCCGCAACTCTGGCAAATCTGCCGAAGTTGCGGGTTTTTAATATTATCACGTCTGTTTTGCAAAGCGGCGTAAAATCAGCAACACATTGATTTGCAAAAGGTTATCCTTTTCAAAGAAAGTTTTGTAAGTCATTGTTTTACAACAGTTTGAAAAGGCAGAAAAAAGGTCTGATGTAGTTTGAATTATGTCTGATATAATTTTTTCTACATAGGACATGGTTTTTCCCATGTCCCATGTAATTTTCCAGGTGTTTCGGGAGAAGTAATCGGTTGAGGAGTTGCGCCATTTGTAGGGGCGTATGGCATACGCCCTGTAAGCCACCGCCCGAACCGCACCGGAAACCGCCGCCACGACACCGCAATCTGCACAATTCAGGGCGTATGCAATACGCCCCTACGGCGGTGGAATTCATTGTTCGATTGGTTGCCGCGTATTTGTGCGGCGTATTGCATACGCCCTGTACGCCACCGCATGAACCGTACCGCAAACCACCGCCGCGACATCGCAAATTGGCGCAATTCAGGGCGTATGCAATACGCCCCTACAAGCGATGCAATTCTCTGGCTGATTGGGCGTTGGGAATTTGTGCGGCATATGGCACATACACAATTCGTTCACCAATTGCGCTTTGCACATTCGTAATTATCAATTCTCACTTAAACTTCGCCAAAACCAATGGTACGCCCAACGTTATTTCCGTGAAGTCGGCCTTGAACTTATGGGCTTTCACATTTAGCCCAACCTGCATTCCCACAAGGCGCGGAAAAGCGTATCGCACGCCTATGCGCTCGTAAAACGGGAACTCCTTTCTCACCACATCATCGTCCCTGCCCAAATGGCGATATAGATAACGCCCAATTTCCATTGAGGCGGAAATGCGGCGGTAGAACACCTCGTGCTTCAGGGCTATTCCGTATGAAACGTTGTCGTGCTTCAAGTCCCAACCGTCAGCCTTGTCGATTTCCGCAACGCGGTTGGCGTAGGTTGCGCAAAACAGGTCGAAGCCCACACCTGTTGCCCACCGCCGGGCATAGCGGCACATAACATCCGCCTGTAAAGACCACGCGGCATACATACGGAAACGCCCGGTGCGGTAGCGGGGCTCGCCGGACGGAGTGTAGTACTGCGTTTTCATCCAGTCCTCGTTGAGGGTTTTCGCCCCTACACCGCCGGTGAAATTCATGTACAAATATTTCCGGAAATCCCTGTGCGCAACCTTTGTGCGCCTCGCAAGGGTTTCATGGTAAGGCTCGTAAACCACGCCAAGGAACGGCCCAACCATATTAGCCCCTTTGTTGGGGCGGTTAAGCGCACCGTTGCTGTGGTGGAAGAACTTCAGCCCTCCGCGCACTCCCCAATTGCGGGCAAAGTGCCACGTGGCATAAAGCGAGGCGTTGAAGTAAACAAGCCACCTCGAACCTATAAGCTCGTTGTCGGCGTTGTTGTGCGGATTGTATTTGGTGCGGCTGTAGCCAATGCCCATCCCGAGCGCGTAGCCCGCGTCCCATTTTGCGGAACGCACAACAGGGCGCAAAAAGGTGGAATAGAGCATGAGAATGTTGCCCATATGAGACGTGTAGTCCACGGTCTGCGCCAATCCCCATGCCGGGTCTGGCGAACGGCGCATGGTTACTCCGTGGTCGAAGTCGTATTGCAGCCCAACGGCAAACTGGGGGAAATTGTAATCCTCGGCATATCCGCAACTGTCCGTGGGCAACGGAGATCAAAGAACCTCAGCACCGACCGAAAATGCGTCCTTGCCTTTAAGCCACATACGCTCGTAGCGGTCGATGGCAAGGACACGCGCCGGCATAAACGAGACACCGGCTCCGATATGCGGCACACTGTCCTGTCCGCGAGCCTTTGCGCCCGAAAGACATAAGGCAAGCACCGCCGCACATAGCACAGCGAGCCTCATTCCGCCTGTCTTTTTATCCATTCAACTATCAAATTCACGGCAAAGTCCTGCTCCGCCGCCGAAAGCCGCCGTCCTTTCGGAATGCCGTGCCACTTCTCAAAACATCCACGGCAACAACAGGCTGTGGCGTGCTGCGCGATGAAAACGGGGTGCAGACCGTGGCGCATCGGAGTCTGCCTGCCGTCGTTGGGGATTGCCGCCGGCGCAAGCCGCTTTGCCACAATCTCTGCGGCATGAAACTTTATCAGCGCAATGCCCTTGGTACGGACATAAGTTTTCTCATCGCCGTTAAGCGCAAAGCGGCTGCGGAAGCGCGACTTTGCAAGCCTTTCAAGGGCGTTGCCCACGCTTTCAAACTCACGCGCAGCTTTGTTTTCCTCCGCTTCGGCTTCCCAAAACGCAGAAAACAAATCGCCGCAATATTCTCCATTGTCCTTCATCGCCGCCCTACATAAAAAACGCAACAGTCCCACCTTGCCACCACCCATAGGCGGACAAGCGGGACTGTTTTCTGTTTACGCCCCCAAAAGGCGTTGTCGTCTTATCTTACTGCGAAGAAATAGCCGTCCTGTGTTGCAAGGCGTGCCTGATAAACGCCCTCATCGTTGAGCGCGAAGTCCATGACGTTGCCCTTAACTTTGGCCTTTATGCTGCCGTCGCCGTTGAAACGGAACAGTTCCTTGCTCTCGCCGTCCTTAACCTGCGTCCACGAATCATCCTTCTCGCTGTGGATGAGTTCTGTTACCTCGCCGTCGGGAGCGGTTATGCGGTAGCCGTCCTTGAGATAGGTGAGGGCGTAATACTTGCCGTCCTTGCCCATAATGCTCTCGGTCTGCCCAGCCTTGTATGCCATGGGGTTGTTGCCGCTCCAGAACTCGATTGTGTTGAGCACCAGCACGTCAACCACACCGCAAACAGCGTAGGCGGGGGATATGAGGAGGAAGATTATCTCGTTGAGGAACTTTGAGCCGGTTGCGCCCTTGTTCCACTGGGCGAGCTTGTTGAACAGGCCGAAACTGCCCACGCACGAAGATGTTATCACGCTTGCCGCCATAAACAGGGCAGCCACTTTAAGATGTCTGATTTTCATAAACCTACTTCTTTTATTGTTAATGTGAACTTAATTACGGTGTAAAAATAAGAAAATACCGCCACGCGGACACATACATCAGCCCCTTTTAACACAAAAAACATTGTTGACACACGCTCTACTGCATAAAACAGCACAGATTTCGCAAAAAAAGCGTGCGATATCGCATTCTCTACAAGAGAATGTTGTTGAAGAAAGCACAAACCACAATGCAAGACTCCCATATTAACCACTGCCAAATCCAACGTAAAACTGCAGACATTGCCAAAACTGCTTAACACATTGATTTACAACACAAAACCCTCAAATACACAAATCTCCATAACGGTTTATTTTTCAGTGCGTTGCAATGTGGCAAAAAAAGGTCTGATATAATTTTTCCTACGTCTGATGTAGTTTTTTCTACATCGGACATAGTTTTTCTTATTTCAGATATAATTTTCCGGGGCATCCGCAGGCGTTTGTCCACGCCCCAATGTGAGGCATCCGCAAGCCGTGCGCTTTCTATTGAAACCTTATCCCGAACTTATGCGTGCGGTGAAAAATTTTCGGGATGACTGCTTTTGCCTTTGAAAACAAAAAAATCCCGCACGCGCTGAAACTGCACCGGGATTTTCTCTGTGTACACCTGATAGGACTCGAACCTACACGTCCTAAAACACCAGATCCTAAGTCTGGCGCGTCTACCAATTCCGCCACAGGTGCATTGCGTTTGGAGTTGCAAAGTTAGCAATACGCTTGCAAATGGCAAAACCGGGCGCAGGTTATTTGGTGTTTGCCTTACTTATGGCTGTTTCTATAATAGTGTCCGTTCCGCGCTGATAGTCTTCGGTCGTGATGTTCACTTTTGCGTCCGGCTCTATCCCCTCTTCTGTTGCGTGCATTTCCGCGTCATACATGGGACACGCCGAAAACCTCACGCTCCAGCCGTTGGGCAGTTCGGAGTTGAACGGCATACCCGCCCCTCCGCCGGTTTTGTCGCCAATGGTTTCCACGTGGGCGAGCTGCTTCATGTGCATCACGAAGGTGTTCGCCGCGCTGTACGTCTGGCGGTTTGTGAGTATGATTACCGGCTTCAGCCAGCGTATTCCCGTTGCGGGAGTTAGGTAAACGGCCTTAGGGGACGAGAAGTCGCCGTGTCCCTTGCCGTCTTTGTGGCAGATGTACCCTACGAGGGTCTTGGCGTTTATGAAGTGGGAGGCGAGTTTCTCGGCGGACGTTATCATGCCTCCGCCATTGTTCCTCACGTCTATGATCAACGCCTTGCACAGTGCGAAGTGGCGCAGCATTTCGCTCACGTTGCCGCTGCCGATGCCGTTCTCGAACGTAGCAACCCTCATGTAGCCTATATCCTTGCCGAGAATGCGGTATTTTATTCCTGCGGCAATGCGGTAGTCCGTACCCATGTATATGCGCAGTATGGAGTCGCTGAAATTTGTCGGATAGTCCTCGAACCACTTCCAGTAGCGCGCCATGTCGTGCGAGGCTGTCAGGTTCACGTGTCCGTCGCGGAGTTCGGCAAGCATTTGCGCACATAGCTTGAAAAGCTGTTCGCTCGTCATGTTCGGTTTCACCTGCGGCTTGTAGCGCGAGTAAACCTCGCTCCAGTCCACGCCGTACTGTTCCTTTTTCTCGTTGAAGAAGCAATAGTGGCTGTCGAGGATTTTCCACAGGTAGTCAAAGTTCCCGCCGGGCGTGTTGGGCGGCGTGTCTTCGGTTATGCAGGAGGCGAGTGCCATGCAGAGCGTTGCCAAGTATATCGTGAGGCGTTTCATGTTGCTACAATATGTATTTGTGCGCATCGCCGTCTTTTTGCTTCACAAGGCGGAAGTGTTTCACGTAGCCTATCATGAACACGTTGCTCCATGTGTGGCTTTTCAGGTGGTTCACATGGCTCTGGCGTATGTCGCAACGCCATCCGAGGCGCAGCGTGCCCGCTCCTATGGGGGCGTCGAGCGTCAGCAGATTGCGGAACGTGGGCGCATTTCCAAGCCATGTGGCGCAGATGTTGTGGTCGTAGTGTCCGAGCGAGAACATTTCGTAGTACGACTGCCCGAACGCGGGAGAGAACATAAGCCCCACCAGCGGCATGTCGAACTGCCAGCGTGCCGAGAAGGTGCGCCTTAGGAGCGCGAAACGGTATATTGCCATTGCGGAGGCGGCGATGTCGGCCGAAAGTTTCGCCTGGGCGGGGTTGTTGCCGTTGCGCGTGTTGTAAACCGCGCCTATGCTTGCCCCGGTCTGCACGCCGGCGAGCACGCGCAGGTTTTGCAGCGGCCTCCAGTTGTAATGCCACGCTATGCGCCAGTCGAAGTCGCCGGCAAGATAGCTTGCGTCGTGGCTCGGACTGCGTGAAATGCTGAAGTTTCCCTCGAAGAACTGCTGCGTGCTCACCCTGCCGTCCATCTTCTTTGTGAGGCGCATTGACTCGTGGAGAAAGCACAGTTCCGTCCCCGTGTATTCGAACGGCGAAAGGTATGTCTCGAGCCTGTTCACGCCGCCAATGCCAATCATGTTCGAGCGCATGGTGTAACGGTTTGCATCGCTTTGCGCAACGGCGTTAGGTGCAGCAGCCAGGCTTGCGAATGCTGCACACAGGGCGAAGAATATGTTTTTTGCTTTCAACGGCATAGGTGTCGGCAAAGTTAAGAAAAAATGCGCATCCGCATTCGTTTTGCCGCGAAGAAGTGTTTTGTTGGCAACCGCTTGATTTGCAGCAAATTGACCAAATCTTGAAAATTTTCACAAGCATTTGTTTTTCAGTGTGTTGCAAAGCGGCGAAAAAAGGTCTGATGTAGTTTGAATTATGTCTGATATAATTTTTTCTATGTCCTATGTAGTTTTTCCTACATCCGATGTAATTTTTGCGGTGTCGTGGAAAACGGTTTTTGTACGATTATTTGTATTTTCGCATACGGATATGAAACGGATAGTATTTGTCATTTTCGCGCTTGCAATCTTTGCAGTGGCAAACGCGCAGGAATACGGGTACAGACGAGTGCCTGTGGCGACGGGCGAAAGCGCATCTCTGGCGGAAGACACGGGGAGGGTTGCCGCCCTTATGCCGCGCCTGTGGATGCCCGAGCCTTTCTACATGAGCCCTTGGCAGCTGCACGAGGGTTTCAACGCGCAATTTGGCATGAGCGTTACGGCGGGGTTCGGCAAACACTCGCCCCGTGGCGTGGGCTTCGGCAGCAACGCCGCCTTTGTTTACGCCATGCCGTTTGGTGAAAGACTTGCCTTTGCCGGCGGCGTGAATATGCAGACGCTTGACTGGGGCGGATGGAAAATGCGCAATGCCTCGGTGTTTGGAGTGGCGGCCTACAGACTCAACGAGCGCATGAACGTTTACGCCTTTGGTGAGAAGAGCCTTGTGCCGGGCAAGCAGAGGTTCCGCAACTATCCCGGCTTCGGCGAGGACCGCTGGGGCGGGGCTGTGGACTTCAAGCTTGGCGACCATGTGTTTGTGCAGTTCGGCGTTTCGCAAAGCAGGATGAACTATTAGCCGGGCGCAAGCAATGGCAAAATCCACGGATTTCCTTATGCAGAACCGCCGTCTGCTCGAGGCGGAATACAAATACGAGCAGGAGACTTTCAGGCGCGAGACAACCGTCATGCCCCTTGGCAGAAAGATTAAGCGCGGCATTTGCTGGTTTCCGCTAAGGGTGGGACGCAGTTACTACAATTCCCTCAACCAACTTTCGATAGAGGTTTTCCGCACCGCCGACACCGACATCGACCACAATTTTGAGTACGGACGGCCTGTGTGCTTTTTCACGCTCGATGCGAACGACACCCCGCATTTCATGAAATTCAACGCCACCGTGGGCTACGCCGAGGGCGACCGCATGGTGGTTGTAGTGCCGGGAACAGACGCCGTGGTGGCAATAGAGAATGCCGAACGGCTGGGCGTGCAGCTTTTTTTCGATGAAACAACATACCGCCTCATGTTCCGCGCCCTCGACAACGCCATCGCCGCAAAAGACAACCGCCTTGCCGAACTGCGCGAGATATTCCACGGAGCGCAGAAGCCGGCAAAGTCAACGCCCTTCCCCACCCCTATACCGTGGCTCAACCCTTCGCAACGCCAGGCGGTGAACGAGGTGTTGCGCGCCAAGGATGTGGCGGTGGTTCACGGACCTCCGGGAACCGGCAAGACCACCACGCTCGTCGAAGCTGTCTATGAAATCTTGCGGCGTGAGAGCCAGGTGATGGTGTGTGCGCAAAGCAACATGGCGGTTGACTGGATAAGCGAGAAACTTTCAGACAGGGGCGTGAACGTGTTGCGCATAGGAAACCCCACGCGGGTGAACGACAAAATGCTGTCGTTTACGTATGAGCGGCGTTTCGAAGCCCATCCCGACTATCCGCAACTTTGGGCGGTGAGACGCGCAATCAGGCAGCTCTACTCGCAGAAAGGCGACACCGAACGCAGGCATCAGAAGATTTCACGTCTGCGCGACAGGGCCACGGAGCTGGAGCTTGCAATCCACTCCTCGCTCATGGACGCGGCAAGGGTTGTTGCGTGCACTCTGGCAGGGGCTGCAAACCGCGTGCTCGACGGCATGAAGTTCCACACCCTTGTTGTTGACGAGGCGGCGCAGGCTTTGGAAGCGGCAGTATGGATTCCCCTGCAAAAGTGCCACCGCCTTGTTCTCGCCGGCGACCACCGCCAGCTTCCGCCGACAATCAAAAGCGGCGCGGCTGCAAAGGGCGGACTGGGCAAGACGCTTATGGAAACCCTTGCGGAGGAAAAGCCGGAGTGCGTGTCGCTTCTCAACGTGCAATATCGCATGAACGAAGCCATAGCACGCTTTTCGAGCGAAATGTTTTACAGAGGGCAGCTTGAGAGTGCGCCCGAAGTGAGAAACAGGGGCATTCTTGACTTCGACACCCCTGTAAGCTGGATTGACTCTTCGGCGGTTGACAGCAAAGAGGAGTTTGTCGGCGACACCTACGGCAGAATTAACCGTGCCGAGGCGACACTCACGCTCGACACGCTGAAGAAATACATCGCCGACATAGGAAAGGACAGGCTGCTCTACGAGAACATAGACATCGGGGTTATATCACCGTACAAAGCACAAGTGCAGCTGCTGCGGCGCATGTTCGGGTGCGACGCATTCCTGCGCCCGTTCAGAAACAGCATAACGGTGAACACCGTGGACGGCTTCCAGGGACAGGAGCGCGACATTATCATAATAAGCCTCGTGAGGGCGAACGAAGACGGAAACATTGGCTTCCTTTCCGACATACGCAGAATGAACGTGGCGATAACGCGGGCAAGAATGAAACTGTTCATTCTCGGAAACGCCGAAACCCTAAGAAAACACCCTTTCTACCGCAAGCTCTACGAATATGTGCGCGAGTTAGGGGCAAGAGACTTGTAAAATTCGGCAGCATTATACGAGTAAACGCACAACATACATTCAATCATTAATTTGCACCGCCGCAGGGGCGTATGGCATACGCCCTGAATTGTGCCGATTTGCAATGCCGCAACGGTGGTTTGCGATGCGGTTCATGCGGTGGCATACAGGGCGTATGCAATACGCCCCTACATATATAC
>CAVCON010000006.1:0-26385 GCA_963603805.1 Oscillospiraceae bacterium | reverse complement strand
ACTCATATCATGACATTCAAACTATGAATGCCAAAGAGAGACTAATATCCATTCTGACAAGTAAAAAAATTTTAGCAACAAAAATGCCATGGACTCACGCAAATGCGGTTTGTTTTACAGAATGTCCATGGTCTAGCTTAATTGCCCACACAAGACGGTATTCTCAATATGGCATTGGTTTTTCAAAATCCACCGTGTTTTCCAAACATGGAGGCCCTGTTTATTATATGCGTCCAGACCATTTCAAGAGACAAATGGGCAAAAACAAATTTGATCAACATGTATGGCCATTCATCACTCCTTTTTCGCCTTCATATCGCCCAAAACATATGAAAGGACAATATTTTAGTACAGTTGATTATTCACATGAAAGAGAATGGCGAGTCCCGCATGAGTTCCCTTTTGAATACGATGACATAGAATTTATAATACTAAGCAATTACAAAGATATGGCAGAATTCCCAAAAGATTTCAAGGATTCTATCGGTCGCGACAAATTCATCCTAATGGAAAACTACTTACATATAGAAAAATTGTGGCCCGTACATATACTATAGACATCCAGCATCCATAAAGATCGCATTTAAAACGCTTCATAAAAGTTTGCACTTTTTCGGTTTCCGCAAAGCATTCCACGCCTTTAACCGTGCGGTGTTTGGGGGGAAAGTGCTAATTTTGCAGGTGTGGCGGCGAACGTGCCGCGCAATAAAATTTTAAGAGCATGAAATCATTCCTATACCCCGAAGATTTGGGAAATTTGCAGGAAGCCCTCAAGGAGGCTGCCGAAGTGAAGAAAAACCGTTACGCTTTCGAGCATCTCGGCAAACACCGCACCGCGCTGCTGATATTCTTCAACAACAGCCTGCGCACACGCCTCAGCACACAGAAAGCCGCGATGAACCTCGGCATGAACGTAATTGTGCTCGACGTGAACCAAGGCGCGTGGAAACTCGAAACCGAGCGCGGGGTTATCATGGACGGGGACAAGAGCGAGCACCTGCTCGAGGCAATACCCGTTATGGGAAGCTACTGCGACATAATTGGCGTGAGGACTTTCGCGCATTTCGACAGCCGCAACGACGACTACAACGAGAACATACTGCGCCAGTTCATAAAATACAGCGGCCGCCCCGTTTTCTCTATGGAGAGCGCGACGGTGCACCCATTGCAGGCATTCGCCGACCTCATAACAATCGAGGAGTACAAGAAGACGAGACGCCCCAAAGTGGTCATGACATGGGCGCCCCACCCCAAAGCCCTGCCGCAAGCCGTGCCAAACAGTTTCGCGCAGTGGATGAACGCCGCCGATGTGGACTTTGTTGTAACACACCCCCACGGCTACGAACTCGACCCGCAGTTTGTGGGCAATGCAACCGTGGAATACGACCAGATGAAGGCTCTCGAGGGGGCAGACTTTGTTTATGCCAAAAACTGGAGCTGCCCCGGGGTTACGCGCCCCGACGACTACGGCAAGGTTATCTCAAAGGACATGAGCTGGACCGTTGACGCACGGCACATGGCCGTTACAAACAACGCCTATTTCATGCACTGCCTCCCCGTGCGCCGCAACATGATTGTGAGCGACGACGTGATAGAAGCCCCCACATCGCTCGTAATCCCCGAAGCGGCAAACCGCGAGATTTCCGCGACAGTTGTGCTGAAGCGTTTCATAGAAAGCCTGTAACCCCAACACCACAACTGGCAACAAGACGGAAGTATCGCCTTTTCCACGATATACTTATGGCGTACGACATACGCTACGAAGTGCGCGGATTTGCAATGTCGTGGCGGCGGTTTGCGGTGTGGTTCATGCGACGGCATACAGGGCGTATGCAATACGCCCCTACAAATGGCGCAAAACCAAAGCTGGACTCTTTTTCCGAAATACCCAGAAATTTACATTTGATGTAGGAAAAACTACATAAGACATAATTTTTTCTATGTCCTATGTAGTTTAAATTATGTCTGATATAATTTTCGCTCTTGCAAGCTTTTGAAAAACAAGAACTTATGCTGCTTCTTAAAGATTGGATTAATTAGCTGTAAAACAGAATTTTGCGAAAAAGATGAACTGTTTGGGGGCGGATGAAACAGAATTCGCGGCTTCGCTTTACGTTGGGCGGAAGTTTAAGCCCTCTTTGTATCATACTTTTTTGCCGTGGGGCTACTCGAACTGGTCGAGGCTGTGCTTCAGTTCCACGAGTTCAGCGCGTATGCGCGTCAGCTTTTCAAGCACCTCGGATGTCTGCTGCTCGCCGCTGTGGTTCTTGTTGAGGGCGTCGCGTGCCGCCGCAAGTTTCAGCCCGCGCACTTTCACGAGGTTGTACACCAGGCGCACCTGCTCTATGTCGGCCTTGCTGTACTGCCTTATGTTGCGCCCGCCCTTGTGTGGCTTTATCTGGGGAAACTGCTTCTCCCAAAAGCGCAGCAGAGTCTCGGAAACGTTGAACATTTTGGCTACCTCGCTTATGGAGTAGTACAGTTTCAGGTCTTTGTTTTCGGATAAAGCCATGTGGAATGAATGGGTTTGGTTCTCTTACTCTTGCAAAAGTAAATAAAACGCCGTAACTTTGCAACGGTTTACTTTGAAATTAATTCAGCCGATGATGACAGCTAACGAAATAAGGGAATCTTTCAAGCAGTTCTTCCAGTCGAAGGGACACCTCATTGTCCCTTCCGCCCCGATTGTGGTGAAGGATGATCCCACGCTCATGTTCACAAACGCGGGCATGAACCAGTTTAAGGACATTATCCTGGGCAACGCAAAGCCCAAAAGCCGCCGCTGCACCGACTCGCAGAAATGCCTGCGCGTAAGCGGAAAGCACAACGACCTTGAGGAGGTGGGGCATGACACTTACCACCACACCATGTTCGAGATGCTGGGGAACTGGAGCTTTGGGGACTATTTCAAGAAAGAGGCCATTGGCTGGGCATACGAATACCTTGTGGACGTTTTGAAGATAGAGAAGAAGGATTTGTATGTTACGGTTTTCGAGGGTGCGCCGTCCGAGGGGCTGGAGCGCGACAACGAGGCCGCCGGGTACTGGAGCGAATTTTTCCCCGAAGACCATATAATAAACGGCAACAAACATGACAATTTCTGGGAAATGGGCGACACGGGCCCTTGCGGACCTTGCTCGGAGATACACATAGACCTGCGCCCCGAGGAGGAAAAGAAGAAAGTCAGCGGTGCTTCGCTCGTGAACAAGGACAATCCGCTTGTGATTGAGATTTGGAATCTTGTGTTCATGCAGTATAACCGCAAGGCCGACGGCTCGCTTGAGCCGCTTCCCGCAAAGGTAATCGACACTGGTATGGGCTTTGAGCGTCTTTGCCGCGTGCTTCAGGGCAAGAACTCAAACTACGACACGGACATTTTCCAGCCTATTATAAAAAGGATAGCCGAACTTTGCGGCAAGGAATACGGTGTGGACGAAAAGATTGACGTTGCAATGCGCGTGGTTGCCGACCACATTCGTGCCATAGCCTTTTCGATTGCTGACGGACAGCTGCCCGACAACGCAAAGGCGGGATATGTGATACGCCGCATACTGCGCCGTGCCGTGAGATACGCTTACACTTTCCTCGGACAAAAGGAGTCATTCATTTACAAGCTTCTGCCCACGCTCGTTGACGAAATGGGGGACTCCTATCCCGAACTCCGTGCGCAGAAGGTGCTTGTTGGACGCGTCATAAAGGAAGAGGAGGACTCTTTCCTGCGCACCCTGTCAACGGGCATCAACCTTCTTGACAACATCATCGCAGAAACGCGGAACGCCGGCAAGACAGAGATAGAGGGCGTTAAGGCTTTCACACTTTTCGACACTTTCGGCTTCCCCCTCGACCTTACGGAACTTATATGTTCCGAGAATGGGATGACCGTTGACGAGAAAGGCTTTGCCGAGGAAATGCAGAAGCAGAAGGAGCGTGCGCGAAACGCCGCGCAAGTGGAACTTGGCGATTGGGTAACTGTGGGCGGCGGCGAAGAGAAGTTCGTTGGCTGGGACACAACCGAGAGCGAATGCCACATAACGCGCTACCGCGCCGTGGAACAAAAGAAGAAAAAACATTACGAAATAGTGCTCGACACAACGCCTTTCTATGCCGAAATGGGCGGACAGGTTGGCGACCACGGAAAGCTTGTGAGCGAGTTTGAGACAATAGACATAATCGACACCAAGCGCGAGAACAACCTCGCCCTGCACATCGCGGCAAAACTTCCGGAGCATCCCGAGGCTGCGTTCAAGGCTGTGGTTGACAAGGAATGGCGCAGGGGCAGCGAGGCAAACCACACCGCCACCCACTTGCTTGACCTTGCGTTGCGCACAGTGCTCGGAAGCCACGTGGAGCAGAGAGGTTCACTCGTAACTCCCGACTACTTACGTTTTGACTTCTCGCATTTCCAGAAGGTAACGCCCGAGGAATTGCGCAAGGTTGAGAGAATGGTGAACACAACGGTGCGCGAGGACATTCCGCTTGAAGAATACCGCGACACTCCCATTGAGGAAGCAAAGAAACTTGGGGCGATTGCCCTTTTCGGCGAGAAATACGGCGACAAGGTGAGGGTTGTGAAATTCGGCAAGAGCGTTGAATTTTGCGGCGGCTGTCATGCAAAAAGTACGGGGCGCATCGGGCTTTTCCACATAATTTCCGAAAGTTCGGTTGCCGCAGGCGTGAGGCGTATTGAGGCTATCACGGGGGCTGCCGCCGAAGAACTTATGTACAAGGAGGAGGATTTGCTCAACGGACTGAAGATGCTTTTCAACAACGCCAAAGACCTTACCGCTGTAATCAAGAAGACGGTGGAGGAGAACAGCGATTTGCACAAGCGCATAGACAGTTTTGTGCAGAAGCAGGTGGAGGATTTGAAAGACTCCCTGCTGAAGCGTGCCGAGAGCCGTGGCGGGATAACCGTCGTTAAGAGCGTGCTGCCCATCACGCCCGAGGCGGCGAAGGATCTCGCCTTCAAGATTTCGGCAGCCGTGCCCGAGAACCTTTTCTGCATACTCGGCACAACGGCGAACGACAAGCCCATGCTCACCCTCATGATAAGCAAGAACCTTGTAAAGGACCACAGCCTCAACGCCGGTCAGATTGTGCGCGAGGCTGCCAAGCTGATACAGGGCGGCGGAGGCGGCGCACCCCACTTCGCAACTGCCGGCGGCCATAACCTTGACGGTTTGAACGCCGCTGTGGAAAAGGCGGTTGAAGTGGCAGGGATATAATTAATTAACTCTTTTTTGTTGCGACAAACCCGCATTTCGTCATAATGGTGCGGGTTTGTCTTTTTTTGTGCAAAAGGGCGTTTATGCGTCGTAGTCAGCAGTTTTCCCCTTGCATTTGCAGTTGCGTTTCTTGAACTTGCAGTAGCGTTCGCATTCCGTGCAAACATCATAGCCCAGCAGTGTGCCGAGAATGAAGTCCTCCTCGGGCGTGAGCAGGCTTATCGGGCGGTTCACCATAAGCCTCACGGCCTCGATGCACTCCGCCCTGCCGAAAAACAGGTTTACCGAGCCGTTGCCCACGGGCTGCCTGAAATACTCTATGCCGTTTTTCTCAAGCCGCCCCACGGCAAACTCCTCGTAGCGGCTGTTGCAGGTGAACAGCACCATTTTGCGCACGCCTTTCTTGAACTCGTATATGTGGTTTACCAGCACCTTCATTTCGGCGGGTATGGTTTCGGGTGTTTGCGCGGTGTGCATGGCTACAGTTGCGGTTTTATTGTTTCAATCCAGCTGTTGATGCGCTCGTCGGTCTTGTCGCTCTCGTTGTCCTCGTCAAGCGCAAGCCCCACGAACATTCCGTTCTCCACGGCTGCGGAATCGTCGAAATTGTAGCCATCTGCCGCAACCTCGCCTATCACGTTCGCCCCGGCCTGTTTTGCCGCCTCGCAAAGTTCCGCCATTCCGCCGCAGAAAGTGTCGGAGTATGACTCGCAGTCGCCACATCCGAAGATTGCAACCGTCTTTCCCTGCATACCGGCGTTTTTCAGCACTTTCACGCCGTCATACCAGTCGTCCTGCATATCCCCGGCTCCCCACGTGGAAGTGCCGAGAATGAGGTTGTCGTTCCCTTTCACGGTGTCCTCGTTCATGCTGTTCACGTCAACCGCCTCGCATCCGAGCTTTGCGGCGATTTTGTTGGCAATGCCCTCGCAGTTTCCTGTGGAGGAGCCATAGACTACTATTGTTTTCTTCATAATGTAAAATGTTTTGGTGTTCTATGCGGTGCAAAGTTGCGCACATTCCGTTTCATGCGCAATCACTACAAATGAGGATTTCGTGCTAAAGTATGTATGCGCGTGTGGCGGAATGTGAAAACAGGTGTGTTTTACGCCGTGGAGGCTAAGCTACTGAAAGTGAAATATTTACATAAAATCCGCAAGTTTTTGTAAGACTTTGTTTTTCAGGGGTTTGCAAGTGGCGAAAAAAGGTCTGATGTAGTTTGAATTATGTCTGATATAATTTTTTCTATGTCCTATGTAGTTTTTCCTACATCAGATGTTGTTTTCGGGACATTTTGAAAAGAACCAACTGTTTCGGTTTTGCGCGAATTATATAAACATATATGTTGTTTATTGATAGCATACGGTATATATGTAGGGGCGTATTGCATACGCCCTGAACACCACCGCTTAAACCGCACTTGCAAACACTGCCACGACATCGCAAATTGGCGCAATTCAGGGCGTATGCCATACGCCCCTACGGCGGTGCAATTCTTTGATTAATCATGTATTGTACGTTTGCGTTGCGCATTGCATACGCCTTGTACGCCACCACTCAAACCACATAAGGCATAGCTTTCCCTATGCTCAATGTTGTTTTGGGGAAGTTGGGAAAAAATTGTCTGGTTTAGGTTTTGCGGAAATTGTAGGGGCGTATTGCATACGCCCTGTACACCACCGCACAAACCGCACCGCAAACCACTGCCACGACATCGCAAATCGGCGCAATTCAGGGCGTATGCAATACGCCCCTACGGCGGTGCAATTTGTTTATTAATTGTATATAGTATGCGTTTTGTACACCACCACTTAAACTGCATAGGGACATAGAAAAAACTATGCCCTATACGGTTTTTGCGGGTTATGCTGTCGGGGCTTTCTTTAGAAGTGGCTCGAGCCGTCGAAGCAGTGCGTGCATATCTGGCACTTGGGCAGCCCTATGGCTTTCACGAGGTTCTCCACCGTGTTGAAGCGCAGGGATGTGAGTCCCAAGTTTTTCCTGATGATTTCCACCATCCGCTTGTATTGCGGCGAGTTGGTGGTGGCGTATGCTTCGAGGTTTTTGTTCATGTCGCCTTCCTCTGCCTGTATTATGCGGCGCGTTATCAGCTCAAGGTCGCTGCGCGAGGATGTGAAGCCTATGTAGTTGCATCCGTAAACGAGCGGCGGGCAGGAAATCCTGACGTGCGCCTCGCGTATTCCGCAGTCGTAAAGCATCTTCACGTTGTCGCGCAGTTGTGTGCCGCGCACAATCGAGTCGTCGCAGAAGAGAATGCTTTTGCCTTTGAGTATCGCCTCGTTGGGTATGAGCTTCATCTTCGCAACAAACTCGCGGCGTGCCTGGTTGCTCGGTGTGAAGCTTCGCGGCCACGTGGGGGTGTATTTTGAAATCGCCCTCTTGTAGGGCTTGCCCATTCCAGCCGCGTATCCGTATGCCATGCCCACGCCCGAGTCGGGTATGCCGCACACGCAGTCAACGTCGGTGTCGTCTTCCTTGCCCATAGTCTCGCCGCAGGTGAAGCGCACTTTCTCCACGTTGATGTTCTCGTATGACGAGGTGGGGAAGCCGTAGTAAACCCACAGGAACGAGCATATCTGCATCTTTTCGTTGGGCTTGCGCAACTGCTCCACGCTCTCCGCATCGATGCTCACGATTTCCCCCGGGCCGATGTTCCTCACCTCGGAATATCCTAAGTTGGGGAACGCCGTTGTCTCGCTTGCCACGGCATACGCGCCGTCCTTTTTCCCTATGACGATGGGCGTGCGTCCCAGCTTGTCGCGTGCGGCGATTATCTTGCCCTCGTCAGTGAGCAGCAGCATGGAGCACGAGCCTTTGACCTTGCGGTAAACGTTCTCTATGCCCTCGGCTATAGTCTTGCCCTGCACAATGAGCAGTGCCACAAGTTCCGTCTGGTTGGTCTTGCCCGATGAAAGTTCGGCGAAGTGCTGCCTGTTTTCGAGCATCTCGCTTTCAATCTCGCTGATGTTGGTGATTTTTGCCACGGTAACGATGGCGAACTTCCCGAGGTGGGAGTTAATCACAATAGGTTGCGCGTCGGTGTCGCTTATAACCCCGATGCCCGCGTTGCCTTGGAATTTGTCGAGTTCGTCCTCAAACTTGCTGCGGAAATAGGCGTTTTCGAGATTGTGTATGCTTCGCTGGAAACCTTCCTCTTTGTTGAATGTTGCCATTCCGGCACGGCGCGTGCCGAGATGGGTGTGGTAGTCTGTGCCGTAAAACAAGTCGTTCACGCACGGACACATGGATACTGTTCCGAAAAATCCTCCCATAAATTCTGGTTATGACGTATAAGGTGTAAACTTCCGCAAAATTAAGAATTATGAATTAAATGAACGTGCGGCGCGGACTATAATTGCAGTTTGCGGGGGCGGGGCGTTAAAATAATGCACTAACTTTGTCTATGTGGTTTTTGCTTTGTATTTTTGCAATAATAATGCGCTTTGCATCCCTGCGTGGGGCGCGGGCGGACTAAACTATAATGCCGATATGGAATTTACAGCCCAACAGATAGCCGCGTTTCTTGGCGGAAGTGTGGAGGGAGACGTGAACGCGAGCGTCAGCACGTTCTCCAACATAGATGCCGCCAAGAAGGGCGCACTCACTTTTTTCTACGCTAAGGAGTACGAGGATTATGTTTATAAGACCGATGCCAGCATCGTGCTTGTGCCGGAGGACTTCAAGCCGGCGCGGGAAGTCAAGGCAACTTTGGTGAAAGTGAAAGACCCCCGTGAGGCCGTGGCGAGGCTGCTGAACCTCTACGAGCAGAGCAAGCCCAAACGCAAGGGCGTGAGCGAACGCGCCTTTGTGAGCGAGACCGCCAAGCTGGGCAAGGACGTTTACGTAGGTCCGCTTGCGTATGTCGGCGACGGCGTTGTGGTTGGCGACGGCACGCAAATCTATCCCAACGCAACCATTGAGGAGCGCACGGTGATAGGCGACAACTGCCTTATATACCCGAACGTGTCGGTATATCACGACTGCAAGATTGGCTCGAACGTTATACTTCATTCCGGCTGCGTGATAGGGGCTGACGGGTTCGGCTTCGCGCCCACGCCCGACGGTTACGAGAAAATTCCGCAGATAGGCAACGTGGAGATTGGCGACAACGTGGAAATTGGCGCGAACACCTGCATTGACCGCTCCATGATGGGCACGACCAAGGTGGGGGACGGCGTGAAGCTTGACAATCTTGTGCAGATTGCCCACAACGATGAAATCGGCGCAAATACGGTGATGTCGGCGCAGGTGGGCGTTGCCGGCTCAACCAAGATAGGCGAGTGGTGTATGTTCGGCGGTCAGGTGGGAATTACAGGGCACGCGAAAATAGCCGCACGCACACACTCTGGGGCGCAGGCGGGAATAGCCGGCCCCATACTCAAGGAGGGGCAGACCGTGCTTGGCTCTCCGGCAATCGACGCACGCCGTTTTGCAAAAGCGGCGGCAGTGTTCCGCAACCTTCCCGAAATGTACAGGCAGGTGAACGAACTGAAAAGGGAAATGGACAGACAAAAGGAAAAAAACATAGAAAAATAAGATATCATGTTGAAACAGACAACACTGAACGGCAGCTTCTCCCTTTATGGAAAAGGACTGCATACGGGTTTGAACCTTACGGTAACTTTCAATCCCGCACCCGAGAACTCCGGTTACAAAATACAGCGCATCGACCTTGAGGGCGAGCCGGTCATTCCTGCAATAGCCGAAAACGTGGTTGAGACCACACGCGGCACTGTGGTGGCGAAAGGCGATGCACGCTGCTCCACGATTGAACACGCCATGGCCGCGCTCTACGCCTTGGGCATTGACAACTGCCTGATGCAGGTTAACGGGCCTGAGTTCCCTATTCTCGACGGCTCTTCCGCACCGTTCGTGGAAAACATACAGCGCGTGGGCGTAAAGGAACTTAACGCCCCCAAGGACTACTATATTATAAAGAAAAAGATAGAGGTTCACGACGAGGAGACAGGCTCTTCGGTGATGATACTTCCCGATGAGGAATTCAGCATAACGGCGATGATTTCCTACGGCTCAAAGTGGTTTTCGAGCCAGTTCGCAACTCTCGACAGCCTTTCCAAGTTTACGGAAGAAGTTTCCTCGGCCCGCACTTTTGTTTTCATGCGTGAGGTTGAGCCTTTGCTTCAGGCGGGACTTATAAAGGGAGGCGACCTTGACAACGCCATAGTTATTTACGAGCAGGAGATAAGTCAGGAACGCCTTGACCAGATTGCTGACGAAATGAAAGTACCCCACCGCGACGCAACCAAACTCGGTTTCATTTCCCACCGTCCCTTGAAGTGGGCAAACGAACCTGCGCGGCACAAGCTGCTCGACATTGTTGGCGACATGGCTCTCGTGGGCCGTCCCATCAAGGGCAGGATTATCGCAACTCGACCGGGGCATACCATAAACAACAAGTTTGCTCGCGAGCTGCGCCGCGAAATCCGCGCCCACGAAATACAGGCGCCCCACTACGACCCCAACGAGGAGCCGATAATGGATGTGAACCGCATACGCCAACTTCTTCCGCACCGCTATCCCATGCAGCTTGTTGACAAAGTTATAGCAATGGGCTCGAACCAGATTGTGGCGGTGAAGAACGTAACGGCGAACGAACCGTTCTTCACGGGGCATTTCCCGCAAGAGCCTGTAATGCCGGGCGTGCTTCAGGTGGAGGCAATGGCACAGGCCGGCGGCTTGCTGGTGCTTAGCACCGTTGAAGAACCGGAGCGTTGGAGCACGTATTTCATGAAGATAGACGATGTGAAGTTCCGCCGCAAAGTTGTGCCGGGCGACACGCTTATCTTCAACGTGCGTCTTCTTGCGCCGGTGCGCCACGGAGTTTCTTCCATGAAGGGATTTGTTTTCGTGGGCGAGCAGATAGCCTGCGAGGCAACGTTCACGGCCCAGATTGTGAAGAACAAGTAAAAACAGAGTCCAATCCAAATTCAAGGCATAATGAGCAAGATAAGTCCTTTGGCGTTTATCGACCCGGAAGCGAAGATAGGAAAGAACTGCGAAATAGGCGCATTCTGTTTCATCGACAAGAATGTGGAGATAGGCGACAACAACGTCCTCATGAACAGCGTAACCGTTCTTGAAGGTGCGCGCATAGGCAACGGCAACACAATTTTCCCCGGAGCGGTGATAAGTGCCGTTCCGCAGGACTTGAAGTTCCGTGGCGAGGAAACAACCGCAATCATAGGCGACAACAATAAAATCCGCGAGAATGTTACTGTAAACCGTGGCACAGCCGCCAAGGGAAGGACTATAGTCGGCTCTGACAACCTGCTTATGGAGGGCGTTCACGTGGCTCACGATGTAACTCTTGGCAGCGGCTGCATAATAGGAAACTCCACCAAGATAGCCGGCGAGGTAATCATCGACGATTATGCGGTGATAAGCGCGTCGGTGCTCATCCACCAGTTCTGCCACGTTGGCGGCTATGTTATGATTGGCGGAGGCACGCGCTTCAGCCAGGACATCCCCCCATACGTAATGGTGGCACGCGAGCCGGCGGCATACCAAGGGCTTAACATTGTGGGCCTGCGCCGCCACGGCTTCTCAAACGAGACGATAGAGAACATACACGAGGCCTACCGTATGCTTTATCAGAGCGGAAAGCTCCGCTCCGAGAGCTTGGAGGAAATAAGAAAAACCCTGCCCATGTCGAAAGAGATTGTTTACATCATAAACTTTGTCGAAACCGCAAAGCGCGGCATAATAAAGTAAGGCAGCGGGGAGGGCAGAAGATTACAGTTATGATATTCCGTTTTACAATAATAAGCGACGAGGTTGACGACTTTCTCCGCGAGATAAGGATTGACGCAGACGCGACATTCCTTGATTTCTGCGAGGCGATACTCCACTCGTGCAAATATTCCGATGACCAGATAACGAGTTTCTACATAACCAACGACGATTGGGAGAAGCAGTGCGAGATAACACGCGAGGACATGGGCTTTTCGCCATACGACGAAGACGTTTACACAATGGACCAGACATCCTTGCGCAGCCTTCTCGACGATGTTCCCATGCGCCTGAAATTCATTTTCGACACGTTCAACAACCGTGCGTTCTATATAGAGCTGAAGGAAATGGTTCCGGGCATGAACCTTAAAAAGGCGCAGATTTCGCGCTCAATAGGCGATGCCCCCGAACAGATTTTGGTCGAGGAGAAGCCCGCGAAAAAAGGCGGCAAGGCGCAACAGGCTGACGAAAACTTCACGGACGAGAGTTTTTACGGCTCTGAGGGCTTCAACGACGACGACTTCAGCAATGAGGGGCTTGACATAAGCGAGGCTCCCGCCGATGCAGGGGACGACAGCCGCTTTTGATTTCTCGGCATTGGGGAAACTTATTGTCATAACAGGACCAACCGCAGTGGGCAAGACGGATTTGTGCATCCGCCTTGCCCAATTGTTTGGTGCGCCCATAGTCAACGCCGACTCGCGCCAGATATACCGCGAAATGAGCATAGGCACGGCACGCCCCGATGAGGGGGAACTTTCCAAGGCGGAGTTTTATCTTACCGGCAGCCTGTCGGTGAATGACTACTACAGCGCGGCGCGTTACGAGCAGGATGCCCTGAGGCTTCTCTCCGAACTGTTCAAGACCAAGGAATATGTGATACTTTCGGGCGGAAGCATGATGTATGTCGATGCCGTGGTCAAGGGAATTGACGACATCCCCACCGTGCCCGACGTAATACGCGCCGAAATGAAGCGGCGTTTGGAGGCGGAGGGGCTGGAAGCCCTTTGCGAAGAACTTCAAAGGCTCGACCCCGAATACCACTCCATTGCCGACCTGAAAAATCCGCGCCGCGTGCTCCACGCCCTTGAAATATGCCATTCCACTGGCAGAACCTACACGTCGTTCCGTGTGCGTGCGCCCAAGCCACGCCCTTTCGACGTTATAAAGATAGGGCTGAACATTCCGCGCCCACAGCTTTTCGACAGGATAAACAGGCGCGTTGACAAAATGATTGCCGCCGGGCTTGTGGAGGAGGCGCGTGGGCTGTACCCCCTGCGTGAGCTTACGGCGTTGAACACGGTGGGGTATAACGAAATGTTCAGATATTTTGACGGCGAACTCACCCTGCCCGTTGCGATAGAGAGAATGAAGAAGAACACCCGCGTTTATGCAAAGAAGCAACTGACATGGTACAAGCGCGATGAGGAAATGGCGTGGTTCAGTCCCGAAGATTTTGACAAGATAGTGGATTACATCAAAAACAGCCCTGCCCGCACCGTTTCGCAAGCATCAAAAAATTCCATATTCCAAACACTCTGAAAACTACATCAAATATAGGAAAAACTATGTCCTATGTAGGAAAAATTATGTCTGATATAATTCAAACTACATCAGACCTTTTTTCGCCGATTGCAAACCTCTGAAATACAATGTCTTGCGCGGCTGTTGCAAAAGTGATATAAAGAGTTGTGTTTCAAGACATTGTACCAAAATTTCGAAAACGGCGGCGGGCTTTGTCAAATTTTAATGCGAAAACAAACTTTCGGCAATGCTTAAATTACTACTTTTGCATATTGAACGCTGTGAAATTCATGGCATAAAACAAACGTAAATGAGCAAAAAACAAGTCAGTAAAATAAAGCCCTTTTTGTTGTTCCTCAAAGGGAAACTCTCGCAGTTGGGACGTTGGTACAAGGGGCAGTTCAAGGGACGCCCGTGGTGGTATAAGGCCATTGCCGGCGTTGTTTCGTTTTTTGTGTTCCTCATTGTCTATTTCACTGCCGTAAACCTCAACTTCCTGTGGCTTTTCGGCAAGTCGCCCACAATCCACAGTATAATGCACCCCGAAACCTCGCAGGCTTCGGAACTTTACAGCGAGGACGGACAACTTATAGGAAAGTATTTCAACGAAAACCGCACGCCGGTAAAATACGGCGACATAAGCCCTGTGTTCTTCCATGCCCTCATCGACACGGAGGACGAGCGGTTCTACCACCACCACGGCATAGACTTCAAGGGTATATTCGCGGCGGTGAAGGACATGATGCGCGGTCATGCACGCGGCGCATCCACCATAACGCAGCAGCTTGTGAAGAATATGTTCCGCGTGCGCACACAGTATTCCACAGGCTTGCTCGGCAAAATTCCGGGACTGCGCATCCTCATAATGAAAAGCAAGGAGTGGGTGCTTGCCGTGGAGCTTGAGATGTTCTACGACAAGGACGAGATTCTCACAATGTATGCCAACACGGTGGACTTCGGCTCTAACGCCTACGGCATAAAGACCGCCGCCAAGACATACTTCAACACCAGCCCCAAGGAACTGACCGCCGTCCAGTCAGCAGTGCTTGTGGGGCTGCTCAAGGCCACGAGCTATTACAATCCACGCACAAACCCCAACAACAGCTTCAAACGCCGCAACGTTGTGCTCGACAATATGCGTGCGCACGGACATTTGGGTGAGGCGGAGTGCGAGGCCTTGAAGAAAATTCCCACAGAACTGAACTTCAAGGTGGAGACCGCTTACGACGGCAAGGCTTTGTATTTCCGCGAGGCAGTGGCAGATTGCCTGAAACAGTGGTGCAAGGACAACGGCATCGACCTTTACAGCGCGGGTCTCAAGATATACTCAACCCTCAACATGAAGATGCAGGACTATGCCGAGAAGGCTCTTGTCAGGCAGATGAAGAATGTGCAGCGCAACTTCCGCAACCACTGGGGGAACGAAGACCCTTGGCGCGACGAGAAGCACAACGTGATACCTAACTTCATCGAGAACCTCGCCAAGCGCACAGCGCAGTACAAGGAGCTTGAACAGAAATTCGGCGTGAATACCGACTCCATAAACTACTACCTCAACCAAAAGCACAAGGTGAAGCTTTTCGACTATGACGGCGAGAAGGAGCAGGAAATGTCAACAATGGACTCCATACGCTATATGGTGAAATTCATGCACGCCGGGCTTGTGGCAATGGAGCCGCAGAACGGACACGTTAAGGCTTGGGTGGGCGACATCGACTTCAAGTCGTGGAAATACGACAAGGTAACAGCCATGCGCCAGCCCGGTTCAACTTTCAAACTTTTCGTTTACACCGAGGCGATGAACCGTGGCATTACGCCCTGCGACCGACGCCGCGACGAATACTTCGCAATGGATGTTTACGACAGCAAGAAGCAGGAAATGGTTCGCTGGGCACCGACAAATGCCAACGGAAACTTTTCGGGCGACAGCGTGCCGCTGCTCTCGGCTTTCGCGCAGAGCATAAACAGCATCGCCGTGCGTCTGGGGCAGGAAGTGGGAATTTCAAACATCATAAAGACGGCGCACGCAATGGGCATAAAGTCGCCGCTTGATGATACGCCTTCGCTCGCCCTCGGTGCTTCTGACGTGAACCTTCTTGAGCTTGTTGACGCATATTCCACCATAGCCGACGACGGCCGCCAGCGCGACCCGGTGCTGGTTACAAAGATAGTTGACCGCCACGGCAATGTGATTTACACCGCACCCGATGAAAGCCACCAGGCGATACCTTACCGCTCGGCATACCTCATGCAGAAAATGCTCCAGGGCGGACTTAATCTTGCCGGCGGCACTTCAATGCCGCTCGGGGGCTATGTAGGGCCTTACCGCAAAAGCACCGACTTCGGTGGGAAAACGGGAACGAGCAACAACCACAGCGATGCGTGGTTCGTGGGAGTAACCCCGGGGCTTGTTGCCGGCGCATGGGTTGGCGGGGAATACCGCTCGATACATTTCCGCACCGGGGCTTTGGGGCAGGGTAGCCGCACCGCGCTCCCGATTGTGGGATATTTCATGCAGTCTGTGTTCGGAGATTCGCAGTTCTCCAAGTACCAGCGAAAGTTCGGCGCAGCAAAGGAGGCCATATCGCCATCCTGCTACTCCTGCAACTATGTTCCGCGCTCAAAGGCGAGACAGGATTCCATCCAGGCGGCAAAGGACAGCCTTGAGTTCGACATAACTCTTGACGAACACTTGGAGGAGGGACACGGCGAGGCTGGTGAGGCAGGCGGTTCCGAACCTGCGGCGGAGAAGAAGAAAAAGAAAAGAGATAACGGCGAGGTTAATTTTGACGATTTCGTTAATTGACTTCGTTAAGGCGTGGGTTGGGAAATCCGAACGGCTTGTTCCGTGCGGATTTCTTTGTCTTGGCGGTTTTGCGTGCTGTATGTTTAAGGTTTGCTAAAATCCGCGCAGGGCTGTGCGCTTTGCCGCCAAAGCGGTAACTTTGCAGGTGATATGGAGAAGCTCTGGAACAAGAATTATTTGCGTGTAATGCTCGTGAACTTCATGATGTATTTCGCGTTTTATTTGCTCACGCCGCTCCTGCCCCTGTATTTGAGCGAGGAGTTCGGCGCGTCGAACAATATGATTGGCATTGTGCTTTCGGGCTATGTGGTTGCCGAGATTGTGGCAAGGCTTTTCAGCGGCTATGTGGTTGACAGTTTCGACCGCAGGGGCGTTCTGCTATGGAGTCTGTCGCTGTTTTTCGTGTTCTTTGCGGGCTATCCCATTGCCGGCACGCTCCTCATGTTCGCCATAGTGCGCACGCTCCACGGCTTGCCGTTCGGCGCGGTAACGGTGGCAAACAGCACGGCGGCGATAGACGTTCTCCCCTCGTCGCGGCGCAACGAGGGGCTGGGCTTCTATGGCTTGAGCAACAATCTTTCAATGGCAATAGCCCCAAGTGCGGGAGTGTTCATTTACAAATGGGTGAACAGCTTCGAGATTCTCTTTTGGCTTTCGTTTGTCATTGCGGCGGGTGCGCTTTTTGTGGCGTCGAAGATAGACCTTCCCAAGCGTGAGCTGAAAACCGCCAAACGCCCGGTGTCGCTCGACCGTTTCTTTCTCACCCGTGCATGGCTCCTGAGTTTCAACATAGCGTTCTTCGCCTTTTCGTGGGGAGTGCTCAGCTCCTACATCGCCCTTTACAGCAAGAATGTGCTTGGCATAACGGGCGGCACGGGGACGTTTTTCATGCTCATCTCGATAGGGCTAATGGCATCGCGGCTTCAAGGCGCAAAGGCTTTGAGGCAGGGAAAGCTTACGCAGAATGCGGCGGAGGGGATGTGCATATCGCTTGTGGCGTATTTCCTGTTCATCGCCTTTCCCTCCATGTTCACCTATTACGCTTCGGCGTTGCTGCTCGGGTTGGGCAACGGGCATCTTTACCCCGCATTCCTGAATATGTTTGTCGGCATGGCGCACCATAACGAAAGGGGTACGGCAAATTCGTCAATACTTGTTTCGTGGGGAGTGGGCATGGGAATAGGCATCCTGCTTGGTGGCGTGGTGAGCGGAAGCTGCGGATACACGGCGGCGTTCTGGATGAATTGGGCGGTGAACGCCGTGGGCGTGCTGCTGTTCTTTGCCGCCACGCGCAAGTTCTTCCTCAAACGCAGGATAGCCGAATGATAATTGTGTAAAATGTTGGTTTTCAAAAGGATAGTCATAAAAGGAATATTCGCTGTAAGTTCTTGTTTTTCAAATGTTTGCAAGCGGAGAAAAAAGGTCTGATGTAATTTGAATTATATCAGATATAATTTTTTCTACATAGGACATAGTTTTTCTTATATCAAATGTGATTTTCAGGGTATTTTGAAAAGAATGCGTGATTATGGTATTGCGATGGCGTACAGGGCGTATTGCATACGCCCTGTACGCCATCGCATGAACCGCATCGTAAACCGCCGCCACGACATTGCAAATCCGCGCAATTCAGGGCGTATGCAATACGCCCCTACGGCGGTGCAATTCTTTTATTAATCGTGCATTGAGTGTTTGTAGTATATGTTGCATACGCCCTGTCCGCCACCGCATGAACCGCACCGCACACCGCCGCACCAAATTGCATAATTCGTGCAATTCAGGGCGTATGCAATACGCCCCTACATATATACAATATGCGATTAAATAGAGGAGGACATCACCATGTACGCTACTGGCAAAAACAAAATGGGCTTCGCCGCATTGACGAAGCCCATTTTATGTTGTATATCACCTGCGGATTAGTCGCAGTTTGCGAGCTTGTGGTCTGAACCAAGCACGTCGGTGATTTTGTGCTTGTAGAGTTCCACCATGTATTCGCGTGCCTTGCCGCAGTACTGGCGGGGATCGAAATACTCGGGGTGAAGTGCGAAAGTTTCGCGCACACCTGCGGTGAATGCAAGACGTGAGTCGGAGTCGATGTTGATTTTGCAAACCGCGCTCTGTGATGCCTTGCGTAGTTGGTCCTCGGGAATTCCGACAGCATCGGGAAGGTGGCCGCCGTATTTGTTGATGATGTCAACATACTCCTGCGGAACGGAAGAAGAACCGTGAAGCACGATGGGGAAGCCGGGAAGCTGTTTCTCGATCTCGGCAAGAATGTCGAATGCCAATGGGGGAGGAACAAGACGGCCAGTCTTCGGATCGCGTGTGCACTGTTCGGGCTTGAACTTGTATGCGCCGTGGGATGTGCCAATTGAGATTGCGAGCGAGTCAACGCCAGAGCGGGTTGAGAAGTCGATAACCTCTTCGGGGCGTGTATAGTGGCTTTCTTCGGATGCCACCTCGTCCTCAACGCCGGCAAGCACACCGAGTTCGCCTTCCACGGTTACGTCGTACTGATGTGCGTAGTCCACAACCTTCTTTGTGAGGGCGATGTTCTCCTCATAGGGAAGTGAGCTACCGTCAATCATCACTGACGAGAAACCAAGGTCAACGCAGCTCTTGCAAAGCTCGAAGCTGTCGCCGTGGTCAAGGTGGAGGACGATTTCAGGATGGTTGCAGCCGAGTTCCTTTGCGAACTGCACTGCGCCTTCTGCCATATAGCGGAGGAGGGTTGCGTTGGCATATTTGCGCGCACCCTTTGAAACCTGGAGAATAACCGGTGAACGGAGTTCTGAAGATGCTGTGATGATGGCCTGAAGCTGTTCAAGGTTGTTGAAGTTGAAAGCCGGAACAGCCCAACCGCTTTTCACCGCCCTGCTGAACATATCGCGGGTGTTGACCAAGCCGATTTCTTTGTAGTTTACCATAATCTTAATGTTTTGGATATTTGATATGTAAATTATTTATTTTCATCGCAAAGATAATTATTCTTTCTCAATGCTTCGGTTGCTGGAAAGGAATTTTGGATGCCGCTTTGCGGTTGCGGCGCATTTTTAATGGTAATTAAACTTGCGGGCTTGAAACTATAAACTGCGCATTGCATCGTGCTGGCAATGCGTGGCGTATGCCTATTGTCTTGCGAATTTTTTGCCGTTCCACGCATATTTCGGCGGTTGCGCCATATACGGTGAGGCTTGCTTGATGTCGGTTTCCGTAAGTGCGTCGGTTGACAGCGCGAAACTTATCTCGCCGCTGTCCTTGCCGATTGTGGCGAAAACGAAAGCGTCGGAGAGTATTCCCTTTGCCTTTTCAAGCTTTTCGGCATCGGTTGCGCCGCTTTCCTTAATGAAGTCTTTTTTCTGCGGAAGGCTTATGAAGTCGGCGGTGTTAAGCTTTTCCCATTTTGTGGTGTAGAACGCGAGTGTAGTCTCCCTTGCAGGTGCCATGTAGGTGTATGCCACGGCTATTATTTTCGTTTCCGTCCCTGCGCCGTAAAGCCTCATCTCCACTTGTGAGCGCGATGTGGGCTTCAGAAGGAGATAATTTTCGTCAAGGTCGGATATGCTGCTCCTGCCGTTGAATATGTTCTGCACGTTTGCGGTCATCTTGCTTTTGAAGAAGTCAATGCAGTCGAGCCTGTTTGTTTTCGACATCACGGGAACTATGCTGTCGGGCATTTCGGCAAACAGTTTTTCCATGTTCTGGGCTTGCGCCACCGCCGTGCACAATATGGCGGCTGTTATATATATGAGCAGACGTTTCATAACGTTGCGAAAATACTAAAAATCCCCGACATACGCCTTTTCATGCCTCATGCGTTTGCGCGGGACGCTTCCATTTTTCCGAGTTCGCGGTGGAATTTCCTCCAGAACAGCACCCCCGCCGCCGTAAGTCCGAATGGGAACGCCGCCCATATGCCAACGATGCCAAACTTCAGCGGAAAGCCGAGAATGTAGCCCATTGGCAGGTTTATCACAAAGTACGCGATGAATGCGTAATACACCATAGGCTTTACGCAGGCAATTCCCCTCAGGGCGTTGGCGAATGTAAACTGCATTCCGTCGCCGAACTGGTAAACCACGAGTGCAATGCAGAGCACCGCCACCATTTGCCCCACTTCTGCGCTGTCGGTGAAAAGTCCCCCGAGCTGGTTGCGGAAAATAAGCAGCGGTATTGACATTGCGAACGATATGAGCAGGTTCAGGCGGAAAGCGTCGGCGGCGGTGCGGCGCACAGCCCCGAAGTTCCCCTGTCCCACAAAGAGGCTTATGCGTATGGATGCCGCAGCCGCCATGCCCGACAGGATGAGGTAGAAAAGCTGCGAAGTCGTAATCATAACCTGATGCGCGGCGAGCTGCACCGTTCCCAACCATCCCACCATTATGCTGCTAAGACTGAAAGCGGCTGTCTCCATCCCCAACTGCAATGCCACGGGCCAGCCAAGGCGGTTCATTTCCATGAAGTCGGCTTTGTTGAGCCGCCCTTCCCTCATGCCGCTGCGGTATATGCGGTTGGCTTTTCCCAAAAGCAGTATGGCGCACAGGGCAATCGCCATGGCGATGCGCGAACCCATTGTGGAAATTCCCGCGCCGAGCAGCCCCAGTTCCGGGAAGCCGCCCACGCCGTATATAAGCAGCCAGTTGAAAAGAATGTTGAGCAAGTTTCCGCCTATCATCACCCACATTGGCACGGCGGTGCGCGTTGTGCCGTCGAAGAACTGCTTCAGCGTGTTGAACATCCCCACAAACGGAATGCTTATCAGGTTCACGATGAAGTAGGGCCGTATTATCGGCAGCAGTTCTTCGGGCTGCCCGATGCGCGAAAGGTTGAAATAAAGCGCGGTCATTGCCGCCATAAGCAGCAGTCCCACAAGCAGGCTGGCGGGTATGGCGTTTTTCAGCTTCACTCCGATTTCCTTTTTCCTGCCTGTGCCGAAAAGCCGCCCCACAATGGGTGTGAGGCCGTAGGAGAAGCCGAGATAAAACAGCAGCACAAGTCCGAAAACATTGTTCACCAACCCTGCGGCGGCGAGTTCGTCAGTGCAGTGGTGTCCAATCATCAGCGTGTCGGCAAAGCCGAGCACGATTGTGCCGAGCTGTCCTATGATGATTGGCGTGCCTATTTTAATGAGTTCCCTGTATTGGTGCATTTTGTTTCCGCTCATATAATGAATATGCGTCAGTGCGTATCGGGGCGCAAAGGTACAACCTTTTTCCCGAACAGGGCGGTGGCGTGCATGGCGCAAGGGCTTGCCGCCTTTGTTCAGTATATGTTCTTAATCCAATATGCGAACATGGGGTCTTGCAGGGTGATTGTGTTATGGGTTATGTCTATAAGGTCTTTGTCCTGCAAGGCTTTGCGTAGGTTTTTTACGTTTGCCGAAGTGCCGAGCGAGTATTTTGTCAGCACCTCTTTCGAGGAAAAGTTCCTTTCGCCGTTTGCCACCGCTTGCAGAAAGCTGATTTGTTTTGGCGTTAGCGTGT
This sequence comes from Oscillospiraceae bacterium, assembly GCA_963603805.1. Classification (GTDB taxonomy): domain Bacteria; phylum Bacteroidota; class Bacteroidia; order Bacteroidales; family Bacteroidaceae; genus UBA6398. The sequence goes on along the minus strand of CAVCON010000006.1, from coordinate 4,573 downwards.
CGATTATGTTACTGAACAAAAGTCCCAGTTGCCCTACTATGGATTTGAATGCGTCCTCCACTGTTTCGCCCCCGCAGTTGCCTGTGGTGCGCAGCCATGCCTGTTGGGCGAGCTGCTGCACATAATATGGGTGGCATTCAGCAAGTCCGGCAATCTGCGCCGCCGTTTCTTTTGAAATGTGCTTGCCTGTGCTTTCAAAGCGCGACACGATGAAATCCACCCAGTCTGCCATGCTTATTTTTTCGAGAAACATTATGTCGCCGAACTTGTAGAACGGCATTTCGTAATTGCTGAATATGTCGAGCAGCATATGGCGTTTGCTGCCGTACATACAGTATCCCACGCGGTTGTGCGCCTGCCAGTGCGAGCGCAGCTTGCGCTGAAAACCCAGCGTGTCGCCGTATGCGCTTACGTTCTGAAACTCGTCTATGCACACAATGAACTTTTTGCCCTTTTCTGCGGCTATCCGTTGGGGGAGGTCAAGTATCTCGTCGTAAGAATATTGTTTGTCCTTGAAATCAATGCCCAATGACAGCTCGTATTGCATTCCGCTGTCGCTCAGGGCGAGCTTTGGACCGAATGTGCCTATGTATTTCTTTGCCGCCGCCACAAATTCGTCCAGCTTTGTGTACGATGCTTTCATCACGGCATTGGCATATGTTTGATAGAACTGCGCCTCGGTGCGGCAGTTGAAGATGTCGATTTTGCAAACCATATAGTCTTTGTCGTTGCGTATGCGCTGCAACGCGTGGTTTACGAGCGAGGTTTTCCCCCAGCGGCGCGGCGATATTATTATGGTGTTTACGAGACCGCGAAAGTTGCTGACCAGTTTTTCTGTGTCGCAAACCCTGTCGGTGAAGTTCGCTCCGTCGGCTATTTTTCCGAAAATAAAAGGTATGTCCATTGTTGCCTTTGTTGTAGTGTACGGCAAATGTAATAATTTGATTTGAAATAAAACGATTTCAAATCAATCTATTTCAAATTGAATGGTTTCATTTGCGGCGGGGTGGGACGGTGGAGGATGCCTGTTCGTCCGAATGTGGGCGGAAATGGGAAGTGTTTTTATAATGGTTTGATAATCAAGTAATTTGATGATTTTTGGAGGGGCTGTATAAGTTTTTGTTTTTCAGATGTTTGTAAGTCGCAAAAAAAGGTCTGATGTAGTTTGAATTATGTCTGATATAATTTTTTCTACGTCCTATGTAGTTTTTTCTACATCAAATGTATTTTGGACGGTATTGGTTTTGCGCCAATTGTAGGGGCGTATTGCATACGCCCTGTACGCCACCGCTTAAACCGCACCGCGAACCACTGCAACGACATTGTGAAATGGCACAATTCGGGCGTATGCAATACGCCCCTACAAGCGGTGCAATTTTCTGATTATTTGTTATTTGTATGTTTGTGATGCTTGTCGCATACGCCCTGTACGCCACCGCATGAATCGCATCGCAAACCACCGCCACAACATTGCGAATGTGGCGCAATCCGGGCGTATGCAATACGCCCCTACAAGCGGTGGAATTCCTTAAATCCAAATACGGAAAAAATGCGATACTATCAATTTTGCGAAGTGTTGTTGACGGAATTGTGTCGTGCGGACGGCGGACGGGAAAAAGCGCAGTCTGCAAATTTTTTGCCGCCGAAAATGCGATGTATAAACGTCAAAAAATCAATTCGGAAATGTATTCGCAATTTTATTAGAAAAAAACAACGTTTTTTTTTTTTTGTTAAGAGTTTGTCGTATATTTGCCCCGATAAAGTGGGTTTTGCACGTCTCCCGACAAAGGACGCGCCGCAAAAAGGAACAAATAACAGTATAATTCAATAAAACATTTCGGTATGGAAAAGAAGAAATTGAAACCTTACAAGCAACCGCAGATTGAGGTGTTCCGCGCCTCGGTTACGCTTATGGAGAACTACAGCCGCCGTCCGGGCAACCTCTCGCGTGAGAACGAGGAGTGGAAGTATGAGGAAGAGGACGAGAAAAGCCCGTTGTGGAAATGAAAAACAGTAGAACCAACTAAATAAATACAATTTCATGAACAAGATGAGTTTGGCCCTTATAGGGCTTGCGGCTGTGGCTTTTGCCGGCTGCAGCCAGGACGAGCAGTTTCTGGCAAAGCAAAACGGAGAGTACACCGGCGTTGTTGAGAAAGGCGTGGCGTCGCGCTCGTACAGCAACGTAAACGGCGCGTTCAAATGGGCTGCGGGCGATGACATCGCGGCTTGGGTGACAAACAACGGCGCAGCCCTCGGCTTCAAGACGATGGAGATGGTTGGCGGCGCGGGTACTGACAAGGCTTCGTATGGGGCTGTCGTGGGCGGAAGGCCCACCGATGTGGCGGTGTTCCCGGTGAGTGCGGCAAAGGGTTATGACGGCGGCGTGCTGACCGTGAACTATCCGAGCGTTTACGACAACTATTGCACCGGCTACGACAAGGATAGCATGAGCGTCAGCGACCCGATGGCGGCGTTTTTCGCGCAGGGCGAGAAGCAGTTTGTGTTCCGCCACGTGGGCGGCGTGATTGAGTGGGACATCGACGTTCCCCCATACATCGACGAGTTCACAGTGAAGATGAACAGTGGCGTTACCGGCGACTTCACCGTTGACGCCACGGACAAGAGCAACCCTTACGCTTCGGCGAGGGAGAGCACTGTTGACTCCGTTTCGTTCAAGTTTGCGCTCACCACCGAGAGCACGGAGGTGCATTTCTATATGCCGGTCCCCGTGGGAACGTACACGGGATGTACAATATATATAAAGAACAACGGCAAGGTGGTTGGCAGCTTCACCAGCACGGCGGAGAACACCGTGAGAAGGTGCGACTGGATTGTCATGCCGCTGATAAGCATGGGCTACACGGGCGTTATAGAAAACGCCGTTACCGCTTGGACCGGTCTGCGTCAGGTTGCCGAAAACGGCGGTGTGGTTTCGCTCGGAAGCGACATAAATATAAAAGAGGACACTGGCGTTGTTGTCGGCGCGGGCAAGAACCTCGTGGTTGACCTCAACGGAAAGAAAATTGAGAGCACTGTGGATTTGTGGAACGACGCGCGCAATCAGTGGTCTTTGTTCAGCGTACAGGGCGGCACTCTCGTAATGAAAGGCGACGGCACGGTAAAGGCCAAGGAGAAAGGCGAGGACTGTTTTGCCGTTGACGTGCGCAACAACGGACACCTTGTGATAGAGGGCGGACACTACATTGGCAATTGCGATGCGATCTATGTTCTTAGTGGAATTGCCGAAATAAAGGGCGGCACGTTCGAGTTGCAGAAGGCTTCAGGCATTGCAGGAAAGGATAACGAGTTCATGCTTAATTGCTATGATCCCAACTACAAGAACGGCACTGCTAAGATAATCGTAACAGGCGGCACGTTCATCGGTTTCAACCCCGCCGACTGCCAAGCCGAGGGCGCACACACAAACTTCGTGGCAGAAGGGTATTCGTCTGTGTTGGTAAGCACTGCCCCGATGACTTACGAGGTTGTTAAGAGTTCGGATGTAAGCACAAACACCGACCTTTTGCAAGCCCTTAAAACAGAGGGCAACGTGATTGGCGTGAAGCAGGACATTACGATCAGCAGTTTTACAACCGTTGATGTTCCTGTTAAGATGGTGTTGTCTGACGGCGCAAAAATAACGGCAAGTTCAAAGCGCGTGTCGGCACTGAAAGTCTGCGGAGGAAGTGCAAAGGTGAATGGCACTCTTGATCTTTACGGATATGGAACGATAATAGGTCCGTCAAACAAAACATCTGGAAATTTGAATACGGCTGCCATAGCGTGCGAGAAAGGAAACCTTAATATATATGGCAACATAACATTCGACGGCGGAAGCGGCAATGAGACGAACAACGCTGTGCTGGTGTCTGGCGGAAACGCGAATATATATGGCGGGTATTTCCATACAGGGCTAGACAAGAACGGAAAGCCCAATGCTTGTGTGCTTGTTGACGCTTACACAATGCCGTCCGTTTGCCGCGCCGAGGTGAACATTTATGGCGGTGTGTTCGAAGCGGAAAATCCACAATATTTGCTGAACATACAGGATGATGTCAGGGATTTGTGTTCCTTGAAGGTTTACGGCGGTACGTTTGTTGGCTTCGACCCTGCCGACAACGGTTCGGAGGGCGAGCATACAAATTTTGTTGCCGAGGGTTATAAGTCTGAAAAGACCACCTATAATGGCAAGGAAGCCTGGAAGGTTGTTAAGGAGTAAGTAATCGTCCAATATTTTTCAATCCCCGCCGCTGTGAAGTGGCGGGGATTTTTTGTGCCAAGGCGTGCAGCGGATGTGACAATTTGTCATAATTTGTCGCGTTGCGCAAAGTTTGTCATGGCATGAGGCGAAATATTCCCCATTCGGGACATGAAATCATAGAATACGCGGTTGTTTGGGGTCAAGAGTGCCGTGGGTTGTGTAAAATACTGATTGACAATAAAATACACAAACAAGAAATATCCGCTGTAACTTATTGTTTTTCTGATGTTTGCAAGTGGCGAAAAAAGGTCTGATGTAGTTTAAATTATATCAGACATAATTTTTTCTATGTCCTATGTAGTTTTTCCT
>CAVCON010000005.1:26419-27743 GCA_963603805.1 Oscillospiraceae bacterium | reverse complement strand
CCTTATGACAGTGAGTTCAGTACTTATGCAAACAATGAGTTCACCAAAGCCGATCAAAAAAGACTTGCTGATTTCATGATAAACGAATGCCCTTCAAAATGGATGATGATTATAAAAAACACAGAATTTATATATGGGCTATACAATAAGGAGGGCATCAACATACGGACATTTGACAAAGAATACCTCGTTAGCTTCATGAACCGCAATGACAAAAAGGTTACTCATTTACTAATTACAAATTATTAATTGGCTATTACTATTCACAGTCAGTGGTAGTTTATTATGGAATATATATTTTGCATAACCCACTATTCTTAGCGTTGGGTATCCATTCTAATTTCTGATTTCGCTTCATTATTCCCATACCCCATTTTTACCTACTTGGTTTATCTCGTCCTGAATGTTACCTTCTGTTATTTCCTCGGGGGCAAGATGTTCGTTGTTTTGACTTATCCAGCAATTCCAAGCTTCGCTGATAGAGCAACCTTTGTAACCTCGGCTACAGTTCGTTTATTTTTCCCAGCAAGAAGTCTTCAATGTTGATGTATTGCACGCCGTGTTCATCTGTCCACGGCAGAATATTGTCGCGCACCACAACGATTTTTGTATAGGAATCATTGACACGGTTTAGGGATTTGACTTCTTGTTGCCGTTTTTCTTCGTCAGCCACGGTAAGAGCCGATTGGATGTAGTAACGTTTGTCTGCCAGATTTACCACAAAATCTATTTCGAGTTGTGAACGTATTTTCTTTCCTGCAACGGTATGGTTATATTCAACAACGCCCACATCGGTGTTGAAACCCCGTGCCGTGAGTTCATTGTAAAGAATATTCTCCATAATATGGTTTTCTTCCTGCTGTCGGAAGTTGAGGCGGGCGTTGCGTAAACCTATGTCTGTGAAATAGTATTTGAGTGGTGTGTCGATATATGAGCGACCTTTTATGTCGTAGCGATACGCCTTGCTCAATATATATGCGTCGATGAGGCAGTTGAGGTAGGCGGAGATAGTTTCGTTCTTTATCTTCAAACCTTTGACCGACAGAAACGTACTGGCAAGCCGTGTGGGATTTGTAAGGGAGCCCACGGCAGAGGCAATGACATTAAGCAATTCGTCAAGAGTTTCCGTGTTGGCACGCAAATGGTTGCGCTCTATTACGTCTTTAATGTATGTAAGCCGGAAAAGGTCTTGCAGGTATTTTGATTTTTCTTCGTGCGTGTTTTTCTGCATTACCAACGGCATTCCACCATATGCGACAAACTCGCGCCATGCAAAACGTCTCTCATTGGGATAAGCCGCGTAAAATTCGTCATAGGTTAGTGG
>CAVCON010000005.1:0-26409 GCA_963603805.1 Oscillospiraceae bacterium | reverse complement strand
GGTTAGTGGGGTGATATGTATCTCTTCGCCCCTGTCACGAAAAGCGGTGGCAACATCAGAAGATAACATCTTGGAATTGCTGCCAGTTACATAGACATCGACGTTCGGCAGACTTTTTAGTCCTAACAGCACATCGACGAAAGTAATTTTAGAATCTGATTCATGAGGAAGGAAAGGATTTTTGATTGCCTCCACCATTTGTATTTCATCAAGGAAAATATAATGTTCCTTAGTGGTGTCGTTTGCCATTTGACGTAGATACGTTCCCAGTTCCATTGGGTTGCGATAACGTGCATTGATGTCGTTATCCAGTTCGAGCGTAATGATTTGCTCCGGCGCAATGCCTTCATGCAGAAGATAATCACGATAGAGCACTCCTAACAAATATGATTTGCCGCACCGCCTTATCCCCGTTATAATCTTTATCTGACCGTTCATGCGGCTGTCTATTAGTCTTTGAAGATTTCTTTTGCGCTCAATTTTCATATTCGTAAAGGGTATTTTTGCGGTTATCCGCATTTTTACCCTGCAAATATAAGGATAAATGCCCTATTGGGGCGGTTCGTGTCAGATAATTAGAGGGTATTTTTGCGGTTATCCGCATTTTTTACCCCTAATAGTGGAATTCAATGCACGCTGCTGAAGATGCGGTCAACGTATTTTTCCACGTCCATTGTCTCCACGATGTAGAAGTGGCTGTATTGAGGGTGCAGCACCACAAGGAACGTGCGGTCTATGCTCACGCCGTAGTTTTTGGCGAGTATGCGCCTGTAAACCGCCTGTTGCAGGGAATAGTGCACAAACGCGCAGTCGGGCAGCGGCGAGTATGCGCCGAAACCGTAGCGGTTCCAGCATTTCATGTTCGGCTTGCCGTTTATTCCGGGGCTTGCCCCTGCGTCCACCACCTTTGTGGAGCGTTTCCAGTCGAACATGAGGAATTTCCCGTTTTTCTCGGCAACCAAATCGGGCGAGCCGGCAATGCGCGCCTCCACGTCGTAAATAGGCCATTCGGTGCGGTAGGGCTTTATGCCTGCGCGGCTGATGAAATTCTGGAAATAGGAAAGTTCCCTGCCCACGTCAACATATTTGTCGCACTTTAAGGTTGGCGAGTCAAAGCGCAGACGGAACGAGCTGTTTGTCTTTCGTCCGAGAAACCAGTTCTCTATCTGTGCGTGCATGTGCGTGCCGGTTTCCGCGGCCTCGCGCGAGGCGAATGCCCATTTGTCGAGAAACACGTTGGGCGAGCATTGCTCCTCTCTTGCCTTCCGCTCTGCCGTTGCGTGGGCGTCGAATGCGGAAAACAGTTCCGAGACCACTGTTGTTACCGACTTCATGGCATCGCAGCCTTTGTAGAGGTAGGTGTGGGTTTCGGGGATGAACGCAATGTCGTCATCGCGGTCAAAATGGTGCTCGGCGTTATAGCCCTCGTTGCTGCCGCTTTCGCCGCCAATATTGCCGTCAGCGTCTGTCCCGCACAGGCAGGCGCGTTCCTCAAGCGTCAGCGGTTCGCGGTCGGCATAGGGTGCGGTTTCAAAACACTCTATTCCTGCACGCCCCAAGTAGCCCTCGCGAAGACCAGTGCGTGCGGCGAGTTCCGCGCTCACGCGTGAAAACCTGCGGAATGAGGACGGCTTTTCGCGCACGCTGTTGTCGTATGGTATGGGCGGAAAAAGTTTCAGACTGTTTATGAGCGACAGCACGAAGTTGCAGCATATACCGCAGGATTCCACAATCTGTTTTTCGGCAAAACGCACCACGGCCCATCCCTTAGTGGTGAGCAGGGAGTCGCGCAGGGAATCGCTGCTGTCCTCAATGTAGTGACGCGGCGTGAAATCGGGCAGCGTGTAAGGCTCGTCAATTTCCAGGTCAATGGCAACGCCCTTGTTTTCCTTGTCGCAAAGTAGTATTGATGTGCGGTAGGTATATCCGCCGTCGGCGAACTTGAAGCAGCCGCCGGTTATCACTTCAAGCGCGGAAGCGGCAAGAACTTTTTCCAGACATCCGGCAAGCATTTTCTCCACTGGCGTTGCGGGTACTTCGCTGCGGCGGTATGGATATATCGCCGTGCCCTTGTCGGGGAAGATGAAGTACGGATATACCGCGTCGGAGCGGGAACTTGCATGGGAGTATTTGGTTTTGTTCATCGGGCGTGGGGTGTTGCTGGGGGCGGCATTTGCAGCCGTTTTTCGTATCCCTCTGTATCAAAGGGGATTACCTATTTTTAAGAGGGTTTTGTAAGATATTGGCAGTCAGAGGCTTGCAATGGCAAAAACTATGTCCTATGTAGAAAAAACTACATCAGACATAATTTAAACTACATCGGACATAGTTTTTCCTACGTCCGATGTAGTTTTTGCGGTATATGGCCATGGGCATGTTCCGGCTTTGGCTGCAAACCGGAATTCTGCACCTTGGACTTTATTTTCTTATGATTGTAGCCTCGCGGTCGGGACCAACCGAAACTATCTTTATTGGACGCTGAAGCTGCTGCTCAAGGAATGCGATGTAGTCCTTGAAAGCCTGCGGGAACTCGTCTTCCGACTTAATCTTTGTAAGGTCGGTGTTCCAACCCTTTATTTCGGTATATACGGGTTTGCAGCCCTCGGTGTCGAAAGGCATTGTCCCGGTTTTTTCGCCGCTTGGCAACTCGTAGGCAGTGCAGGCCTTTATTGTGTCGAAGCCGTCGAGTACGTCGCCTTTCATCATCACGAGCTGCGTAACGCCGTTCACCATTACTGCATACTTTAGTGCCACGAGGTCAACCCATCCGCAGCGGCGGTTTCTGCCCGTAACTGCGCCGAACTCGTTTCCGATTTTGCGTATCTCATCGCCCGTCTCATCGAACAGTTCGACCGGGAACGGTCCTGAGCCGACGCGGGTGGAATATGCCTTGAAAATGCCGAAAACCTCGCCGATTCTCGACGGCGCAACGCCAAGGCCGGTGCACACTCCGCCGCAGGTTGTTGACGAGCTGCTGACAAAGGGATACGTGCCGTGGTCGATGTCGAGCATTGTGCCTTGCGCCCCCTCGGCAAGTACGCTCTTGCCCTCGTCAAGCAGGGTGTTCAGCTCAACTTCAGTGTCTGTGAGCTGGAACTTGCGCATATATTCTATGCCTTCCATCCATTTTTCCTCGTCCTCCTTTATGTCGTATTCAAAGTTGAGGTTGCGCAAAATGTTCTCGTGATAGGATTTCAGGGCATTGTATTTCGCTTCGAAGTTGTCGAGTATGTCTCCCATGCGCAAGCCGATGCGTGAGGCCTTGTCGCTGTATGTGGGTCCTATGCCTTTGCCTGTTGTGCCCACCTTGTTTTTGCCTTTCGCCGCCTCGTATGCACGGTCGAGTACCCTGTGGGTGGGGAGGATGAGATGCGCACGCTTGCTTATGTGCAGGCGGTTTGTGAGTTCGTAGCCCGCAGCCTCAAGCTCCTTTGCCTCGGCCATGAACAAATCGGGGGCTATCACGCAGCCGTTGCCTATGATGTTCACCTTGTCCTCGCAGAAGATGCCCGAGGGGATTGAGCGCAGCACGAATTTCTTGCCGTCAAAGATAATTGTGTGTCCGGCATTAGGGCCTCCGGCAAAACGGGCCACCACATCATAGTGGGGGGTGAAGAAGTCAACGACCTTTCCCTTGCCTTCGTCACCGAAAACTATACCCAAAAGGGTATCAACTTTGCCTTGTTTCATTTTTATTCTGATTTTTTATTTTGCGTAGTTTTGATTTCTCCTTGCGTGCGCACGATGCGCAAACGCCGTAGATGTATGTCTTGTAGTAGTTGAAATGCAGACGTGGGGTTTTGACAACCGACACGGCGCGGTCGAGCGAGCGGTCGTGTATTGGGTTTATCCTGCCGCACTTCGAGCAGATGGCGTATTTGAATGAGGTTTTGCCATAGGCGTATTCGAACACCACCGAGTCGGAGGCGAGGGAATGCCTAACCGTTATGCCGCACTTTTCGAGCAGGTCGAGGGACGAGTAAACCGTGGCAAGGCTCAGGTGGAAGTTCATGCTCCCGGTGATGAACGAATGTAGTTCGGCAGCCGTGAAGAGGCGGTTGATTTTGCCTGCGGCTTCAAGCACGGCATAGCGTTCCTGGCTTTTTTTCAAGCCGTTGCTCACCAAGTATTCGGTGAAAGCCTCGGCCGCGTTCTCTTTCCGTTCCTCAATTTCCATCATCTATGTTTTGCTCTGCGAATTTAGAGAAAATTTTCTCAACTTCCGTTTCCTGGTAAGAGTTTTGTGAGCCAAAGCGTTGCAGGGCGTTGTATGCCGCCCGCGCCACTTGCCGGTTTTTGCTGTACATCGCCGTTTCGCACTGGTCGAGAAGCTCGTTGCGCTCGCGCCCATAAAACCTCACTCCGCCGCCAAGCAGCCTTCCCGCCGTGAGGAAGCCGCAAAGCTGGCGCAGGGCGTTTTCGGCAGCCATCCATTCCATAACCTTTCCGCTGGCGTATGAAAGATGTTGCAATAGGTGCATCGCAAGATATTGCGCCTCTTCGGTGGTTCGCAGCGTGTCAATCCACGCCTCGCATACATCCTGCGTAAATTCTTCGGCGGGGTATGTCATCGGCGCAAGGAGACGGCATTCTCTGACCCTTTCCTGCCAAAGTGCGCGTGCCAGGGCGGCATCGTGGGGCAGGCTTCGGGAAAGCTCTGTTAGCCTCACGCCCTCAACGCCGAAGTTCACGCCGTAGTCAAGCCCCTTTTCGCGCATCGCCCCGCTGGCTACGCCGTTCATCATGGAGCGGAACTCCTTTTTGAGGCGCATCACGGTTTCGTTCACCTCTTGCGCGGTCATTTTCTCATTCGTTTATGAAAGGCAGGAACGAGTAGTCCTTGCTGTAACGCAGCATCTGGTGTTCGTAGCTTTCGCCGTAAACCACCTTCACGTCCGTGATGTTTCCTTTCTTGTCGGTTACGGCCTTGAACTCTGGGTTTATAAAGCCTTTGTAGGGGGAGATGTTCAGCTTTTCGTAGCGGGCGAGAATTTCCTTGTGCAGCTCCGGGTCAACCTTTACGCCGTAGTCCTCGACCAGTTTGCGCGCGCCCTCGAAATCGCCCTCGCTCTTTACGCGCTGTATTTCGGCAAGAAGTTTCCCGAACAGCCCGCGCAGCTTTGCGTAGTCGTTAATCTTTACGTATGTCTTGCCGTCGCGCTTCACAAACTCCACGACATTTTCCTGCTTGCCGTGTTCGTATGCCCAGCGTGCTATAAGCGCGCGGTTTCTCATGTGCGCCTCCTCGATGTTGTTTCCCGGCTGTATGCGCACAAGCTGGGTCATGAGGCCGTTCATCATGTATGTGTAATACTCCGCCTTGTATGCTTCGAGGTTCGGGGTGAGGCCGAGTTCCACGAGTTTGGGGTCTGCCACATAGTACAGCCCGAACAAGTCGGCGCGTGCCTCCTCAATTGTTGAGCCGTAGGCTTTCAGCGAGTCGGGGTCAACGCCAGGGAGAAGCTTTCCACTGCCGTGGCCGAGGCACTCGTGCAGGTCGGTGTGCAGCTCGTCGCAGGCATCCCCGTATTTGTCTATGTTTTCGAGCGTGGCTTTGTCTATCACATACTCGTTTAGGAAACCGTTGCCGTGGGCAGCCTTGTTGTAAGCGTCGGTTATGTTTCCAATCGTAACGCTCTTGGAGCCGTATTCCTTTCTCACCCAGTTTGAGTTCGGCAGGTTTATTCCTATAGCCGTTGAGGGGTAAAGGTCTCCGCCGAGAATGGCTGCCGTGATAACCTTTGCCGAGATGCCTTTCACGGTTTCCTTCTTGAAACGGCTGTCAACAGGCGAATGATCCTCAAACCACTGTGCGTTCGAGCTTAGTTTCTTTGTGCGCTCTGTGGCGGCAATGTCCTTGAAGTTCACGATAGATTCCCACGAAGCCTTCATGCCAAGCGGGTCGCCGTAGCTTTCGGTAAAGGCGTTGGTGAAGTCCACGCGGCTTTCGGTGTCTTTCACCCACAGAATGGAATAGTCGTCAAAGGTTTTCAGGTCGCCGGTCCTGTAAAACTCCACAAGTTTCTTTATAACCTCGGCCTGTCGCGGGTTTTCCGCATACGGTTCAGCCTTTTCCAGCCAATAGATAATCTTGTCAATGGCCTTGCCGTAAAGTCCGCCCGAACGCCAAACTTTTTCAACAACCTTGCCGTTCTCTTTTACGAGCCGGCTGTTGAGGCCGTACATTATGGGCTCGGCCTCATCGGGCTTTTTCATGCTGTTGTAAAAAGCCTCGGCGTCGGCCTGCGTTACGTCCTTGCCGTAATAGTTGCAGGCGGAAGTTTTCACAAGGTCCTGCCCGTCGGTCTGGTTTACGCGCATGGGCATTATGCTTGGGTCGAAAATCACGGGGAACACCTCTTTTATTAGATTGTCAACCGTCTGTCCCTTTTCCAATGGCAGCTTGCGCTTGTCAACACTCCGCAGGGCCTTGTCGAAAAACGCCTCGCTGAAGCCGGGAACGAATTTTTCGCTGCCGTAATGGTGGTGTATTCCGTTGCTGAACCAAACTCTCTTCAGGTAAACCTCCAATGCCTTGAAGTCCTTGCCGCTGCGGTCGCCCTTATAGTCGGTGTAAACGGTTTCGAGCATCTTGCGTATTCGCAGGTTGTAGCGGCAGTTCTGGTCAAACAGTATGTCGCGCCCGCAAAGCGCGGCCTGCTGGAGGTAATACACAAGCGTCTTTTCCTTAAGCGAAAGGCTTTCGAAGCCCTCCACCTTGTAGCGCAGCATCTGCAAGTCGGCGAACTTCTCGTCGCTGTACTTGAAGCCGCTGTCGTTCTGTGCCGCCGAAGCGAGGGCGGCGGTAGATATAACCATTGTCATTATCAAATTTTTCATCTTCTCCTTTTGTTCCGGGCTTGCGCTGCGGCAGCCGTTCCGCGCCACACCACACCCAAGTTATTGCATAATGCAAATTTGCCATTTTTTATTGGCATGACAAAGCCATGGCGGAAAAAACGGAGCATGGGCAAATTTGTTTGCGTATAAAAACTTCCTGAAAATTTTATCGATTGGGGAAAAAGGAGTAATTTTACAGTTTCATAGCGGGGCGGGATTTTTTCCGCCCATACGGAACATACATTATAATATATAACCTAAAGCAACAAAGATATGAAACCAACATTGTTTCTGCTCGCTGCCGGAATGGGCAGCCGCTACGGTGGTTTGAAGCAGCTTGACGGGCTTGGCCCCAATGGCGAGACCATCATGGACTATTCCATTTACGATGCCATACACGCCGGGTTCGGCAAACTGGTGTTTGTTATCCGCAAGGATTTTGAGGACGATTTCCGCGAGAAAATAATCTCAAAGTACGAGGGCCACATACCCTGCGAACTGGTGTTCCAGTCGCTGGACGCGCTTCCCGAAGGCTTCACCGTACCCGAAGGCAGGACAAAGCCCTGGGGTACGAACCACGCACTCATGATGGGCGAGAGCGTAATCAACGAGCCGTTCGGCATCGTGAATTGCGACGACTTCTACGGGCGCGACTCGTTCGAGGTGATGGGCAAGTTCCTCTCAAGCCTCCCCGAAGGCTCAAAGAACAAATACGCCATGGTGGGCTTCCGCGTGGGCAACACACTGAGCGACAGCGGAACGGTTTCACGCGGCGTATGCGCCACCAATTCCGAAAACCTGCTCACCGATGTGGTGGAGCGCACCAAGATAGAACGCCACGACGGCGATGTGCAATATCTTGACGAGAACGAAAAATGGGTTACGATTGACGACAAGACCCCCGTGAGCATGAACTTCTGGGGCTTCACTCCCGACTATTTCGCTTACAGCAAGGATTATTTCAAGTCGTTCCTCTCCGAGCCCAAGAATATGGCAAACCTCAAGAGCGAGTTCTTCATCCCGCTTATGGTTGACAAGCTCATAAAGGAAGGCACCGCCACCGTGGAGGTGCTCGACACCGCAAGCAAGTGGTTCGGCGTAACCTATCCTGAAGACCGCCAGGGCACAGTGGAGAAAATCCAGAAGCTCGTCGACGAGGGCGTGTATCCCTCAAAACTGTTCTAAGACAGAAACGGCGGCACTCCGCATTTTCGGAGCAGCAAATCCCAAGTAAATTCAATAAAACCGCAACCTGGGCAATTGAGCCAAGGTCGCGGTTTTTCTTTCTGTGGGATAAATTCGTGCCAAACGCAGGGAATGCCGTAAACCGTTGGTGTTCTGGGAATTATCTGTAAACAAGAATGCTTTTGTAAGTTTCTGAAAAACAATGGTTTGCAATTGGCAAAAAAAGGTCTGATATAGAAAAAATTATGTCTGATATAATTCAAACTATATCAGACCTTTTTTTGCCAATTGCAAGTCTTTGTAAAACTATTACTTATAAGAAATACACTAAATCATATCAATTTTCTGTAATTCAGATGGTTACGCAAAGCGCGGAGCTTTTCGTACCGCAGGGTTATGCTTCGCAAAAAAGAATAGGCGGCATGGGGGAATAAAAAAAGCGGCGCACCCCGCGCTATATGGGGCGCACCGCCTGGCAAATGGAATATGTGTTGGCGGACATCGAAAAGCCCGCCACGGAAAATCAGCGGTTTGAAAGTTTGTCGTATTCCTCGTCGCTCACAGGCTCAAGCCACTCGTTCGACGAGTTCTCGCCGGGGATTTCGAATGCGAGGTGGGCGAACCAGCTGTCGGCTGCCGCGCCGTGCCAGTGCTTCACGTTTGCTGGTATGTGGATTACCGTTCCCGGCAGGATTGGCTGCGCGGGCTTGCCTTCCTCCTGATACCAGCCTTTGCCTGCAACGCCCACGAGCATTTGCCCGCCGCCCTTGGCGGCGTGGTGTATGTGCCAGTTGTTGCGGCAGCGCGGCTCGAAAGTAACGTTGGAGAACGGTATCTGCTCCGTTGAGATGCGTGCCAGATAGCTGTTGCCGATGAAATATTTCGCGTATGCCGTGTTTGGCTCGCCTATCGGGAATATCATCTCCTGCTGGAATTTCTCCTTGCCGCTTGCGGCGGTTGCGGTGGTGTCGTTCCACACTTCCTTGGCAAGGCGGAAGGCCGCCCACGCCTTGGGCCAGCCGGCATAGAAGGCTATGTGGGTGATGATTTCGGAGATTTCGGTGCGCGTTATGCCGTTGTTCTTCGCGCTTTGCAGGTGGTAGGTGAGCGATGAATCGGTGAGACCCTGGCTTATGAGGCAGGTGAGGGTAACAAGGCTGCGGTCGCGCAGGCTCAGAAGGTCGTTTCTGCTCCACACTTCGCCGAACAGTACGTCGTCGTTAAGGCGGGCAAATTCCGGGGCAAACTCTCCGAGCTGCGTGCGCCCCGCTGTCTGTACAATTTTCTTTTGTGCCATGACATTTATCGTTAGTATCGTTAATATTGCGGTTAGGATAATCTTATTCATCGCTTGCTTTTTTTATGTAGTTTGTTATCCGGTTTGCGGGGTTCAGCGGCGTCTGGTCGCATAGCTCGAGCGACTTTATCATGTGCTGCGTGGCCTGTTTGTATTTGCGAAAATGGTCTGACGCGATATGGCTTTCATACGCCTGTTTGCTTGCATAGGTCTCGAGAATGGTGATTAGGCAAGGATTTTCCTTGTCTGCCACGGCGTACATGGTAAGCACCCCCGGCTCCTCTTGCAGTGAGACCTCGCCGACTTCGGCGGCAAACACAACATATTCGTCTATGTGTTCGGGAAGCACCTCTATTTTCGACAGCCTCACGATGCCGTCGGCCTGCATCGGCAGCTTTGCATTGGCGGGCGGCGTTGCCTTGCCAACGTTCTCCGTTTTCGTCTTTTTGATGTTCTTTTGTGCCATAGCTGCATCTGGACTCATTGCAAGCGCAAGCGGCATACATATCAGCGCTATTATTGATTTTATCATGTTGTAACTATAAATTTTGGCAGGATAGGATACTTTTGTTCGTGATGCAAAAATAGCAAGGTTTGGCTTATGTCATCGTAATCATATTCACTTTGTTCGTACCATTTTTACAGATTTCGCCCTTACTGCCAAATTTATGGTATCTTTGCATATTAATTTGAAACAAACGTAGAGACAAATTGGTATCGGTAGAAGGACTGAAGGTGGAATTTGGCGCAAAGCCGCTGTTCGGCGACGTAACATTCGTGATAGGCGAAAGGGAGCGCGTTGCCCTTGTGGGCAAGAACGGCGCGGGCAAGTCCACACTGCTCAAAATTCTTGCGGGCCTGCAGCAGCCAACGGCAGGAACGGTGGGCATAACCCACGATTCGCTTGTGGGCTATCTGCCGCAGGTGATGAGACTTAGCGATTCGTGCACGGTTATGGAGGAGGCGGAAAAGGCTTTCTCTGACATTGCGGCACTGAAAGGCAAAATAGCGAAACTTAACGACGAACTTGCCGAGCGCACCGACTATGACAGCCCGGAATACATGACTTTGGTGGAGAAATTCTCGCACGAAAGCGAACGCTACAACATGATGGGTGGCGACAACTATCATGCCGTAACCGAAAGGACCCTCACCGGACTTGGGTTTGAGCGCAGCGATTTCGGCCGCCCCACAAGCGAATTCTCCGGCGGTTGGAGAATGCGCATAGAGCTTGCGAAGATACTTTTGCGCCAGCCTGATGTGCTTCTGCTCGACGAGCCTACCAACCATCTTGACATAGAGAGCATACAATGGCTTGAGAACTTCCTCAGGCAGACAAAGTGCTCCGTGCTTCTCGTGAGCCACGACCGCGCTTTCCTCAACAACGTAACAACACGCACAATGGAGATTTCCGTCGGCAGGATTGTTGATTATCGCGTGGGATATGACGAGTTTGTGAAACTGCGGGCTGAAAGGCGCGAACAACAGCTGCGCGCTTATGAAAACCAGCAGAAGGAAATCGCCGACATAAAGGACTTCATAGAGCGTTTCAGATACAAGCCCACCAAGGCGGTGCAGGTTCAGAGCCGCATAAAGCAGCTGGAGAAAATCGTGCCCATCGAGGTTGACGAGGTGGACAATTCGTCGCTCCACCTGAAATTCCCGCCATGCCAGCGCAGCGGCGATTTCCCCGTGATATGCAAGGACGTGGAGAAAAGCTATGGCGACCACCTTATTTTCTCGGATGTGAACCTTTCGATAAGGCGCGGCGAGAAGGTGGCGTTTGTCGGCAAAAACGGCGAAGGCAAGTCCACGCTCGTGAAGTGCATCATGGGGCAGATACCGTTTGGCGGCGAACTGAAGATAGGGCATAACGTGGAAATAGGGTATTACGCCCAAAATCAGGCGCAGCTTCTTGACGACAGCATAACCGTTCACGACACCATTGACCGCGCCGCACGCGGGGAGATACGCCTTAAGATTAACGATATTCTCGGAGCGTTTATGTTCGGGGGCGAAGCAAGCGAGAAATATGTGAAGTTCCTTTCGGGCGGCGAACGCAGCAGGCTTGCCATGATACAGCTCCTGCTCGAGCCGGTGAACCTTCTGATACTTGACGAGCCGACCAACCATTTGGATATGCAGACAAAGGACGTGCTGAAAGAGGCAATTCTCGCTTTTGACGGCACGGCGATAATAGTTTCCCACGACCGCGACTTCCTGAACGGGCTTGTGTCGAAAGTTTACGAGTTCGGCGAAGGAAAAGTGAGAGAGCATATCGGCGGCATTTACGATTTCCTTTCCAAGAAAAACATAAGTTCGCTCGGGGAGTTGCAGGGCAGACGCACGACGGAAGCTGCCGCACAGCCCAAGACGGAGAGCCGCAGCGAGGGGCGCATTGCCTATGAGCAGCAAAAGGAGATTGCCAAACGCCGCCGCAAGCTGGAACGCGCCGCAGAGGAGGCGGAAAAGGAGGTAACGCAGTTCGAGGCGGCGGTGAAGCTTCTCGAGCAGCAGATGAACGACCCGGCGCAGGACGCTTCGCTTTTCGACAAACACGCATCGCTCTCAAAACAGCTTGCAAAGGCGATGGAGGAATGGGAGAACGCCGAAAGCGAACTTGAACAGTTTAACGCCGAACAGCAATGAACAAACGGAATACCAACAACCAAACAAAAACTATATGAACCTTAAAATGATTATTTCAGCATTTGCGTTGGCAGGGCTTACAGCTTCCTGCGGCAACGCTCCGCTTGCCACCGGTGTTCACAAGGACGGAATGGACACCAGCGTGAACCCCGGCGATGACTTCTACCAGTTCGCCTGCGGCGGCTGGATGAAGAGCCATCCGCTTCCCGGCGATTACTCGCGCTACGGCACTTTTGAGCAGCTTGACGAGAACAACGACAAACAAGTGCGCGAGCTAATTGAGGAAATTGCCGCCAAGAAACAGGAAGCCGGCTCCATAGCCCAGAAGATTGGCGACCTGTACAACCTTGCAATGGACTCGGTGCGCAAAAACAATGAAGGCGTCAAGCCCATAGCCAAGTACCTTGACATGGTGAAGGAAATAAAGACCTTCAAGGACGTAATGGGAGTGAACGCAAAGCTTGAGCGCATAGGGATGAGCGGATACTTTGGCACGGGAGCCGACGCCGACCTTAAAGACAGCAAGAACAACCTTGTGCAGATTGGACAGGGCGGTCTCACTCTCGGAGAGAAGGAATATTATATCGATACAGACTCCGCCACGGTGAAGATACGCACAGAATTCACCAAATACATAACAAAGGTGTTTGAACTCTGCGGCTACGACAACGCCACGGCAAAGACCAAGACCCAGTACGTTATGGACATAGAGAACGCGCTCGCAAAAGTGTCGCGTTCCGCCACGGAGCTTCGCGACCCCGAGTCAAACTACAACAAGATGACTTTCGAGCAACTCCAGAAAGACTATCCCACAATCGACTGGAAGAGCTACTACACCGAGTGCGGCTATCCCGAGTTCAAGGAAATAAGCGTGGGGCAGCCGGAGTTCCTTCACGGAGTGGAAGACGCTTTGAAAGCCATACCTGTTGAGGCTCACAAGGCCTACCTTGAGTTCAAAATCATAGACTTCGCCGCAAACTACACCAACGACGAGATGCGCAAGGCAAGCTTCGACTTCTACGGCAAGGTGTTCTCGGGCAAAAAAGAGGAGAAGCCGTCATGGAAACGTGCGGTTGCGCTCGTGCAGGGCGTGATTGGCGAAGGCGTGGGAAAGATGTATGTTGAGAAATATTTCCCCGAAAGCTCAAAGGAGCGCATGATAAAGCTCGTGAAAAACCTTCAGACTGCCCTCGGCGAGCGCATAGAGGCGCAGACATGGATGAGCGATGAAACCAAAAAGAAGGCTATGGAGAAACTTTCCACATTCTATGTAAAGATTGGCTATCCCGACAAATGGAAAGACTATTCCAAGCTCACCGTCAACCCCGAGCAGTCTCTTTTGGACAACATCGCAGAGGCTGTGAAGTTTGCCAACGATGATGAAATTGAGCGCACCGTGAACAAAAAGGTTGACCGCACAAAATGGTACATGAACCCGCAAACTGTCAATGCCTACTACAATCCCACCACCAACGAGATTTGCTTCCCCGCAGGCATCCTGCAACCGCCTTTCTTCGATGCAAGCGCGGATGACGCTTTCAACTACGGCGCGATAGGCGTTGTGATTGGCCACGAGATGACCCACGGATTTGACGACCAGGGCCGTCAGTTCGACAAGGACGGCAATCTGAAAGACTGGTGGACTAAGGATGACGGAGACAACTTCAAGAACCGCGCACAGGTGATGAGCGATTTCTTCAGCAACATCGAGGTGCTTCCCGGACTGAAGGGCAACGGCGCACTGACACTTGGCGAAAACCTTGCCGACCACGGAGGTTTGAACGTGGCATTCCAGGCATTGCAGAACGCTATGAATGAAACCCCGCTCGACAGTGCGGACGGTTTCACGCCCGAGCAGCGTTTCTTCATAGCATACGCCAACGTTTGGGCAGCAAACATCAACGACGAGGAAATACGCCGCCGCACAAAGAGCGACCCACACGCTTTGGGTCGCTGGAGAGTTAACGGCGCGCTCCCGCACATTGACGCATGGTACAAGGCGTTCAACATAACCGAGAAGGACAAGCTGTTCGTTCCGCAGGACAAGAGAGTTACTATTTGGTAAAGCCATAACGGACACAATCCGATACAACCAGAACTCCCCACAAGGCGCAAAAACCTTGCGGGGAGTTTTATTTAATGCGTAATCCACTGAATTTCAAAGCAATACACTATTAAAGGATTTTTATTATAACGATTTGTTTTTCAGACCTTGCAACACTTTGGAAGACAAATGCTTACAAAACTTTATCATTTTGAACATTTCTTTTATTATCAGCATTATACGCAAATCGTGCCAAGTGTGGTTTTTGCCAGGGCAAAAGGGCGACGCGGCTATGTGCCGGAGGGCGGGGGCTATGCAGAGCGGTTTAGCGGGCGTTTCGGGAATGATTTTACTGTTATAAGCCGCTGTTTGCAAAATTGTGTGTAATATCCGCCCTAAAACCCTAAGATACATTATTTAACAGCATCGTGTTGTTATTACTCGTAACTTTGCACGCATGATGAATAAGAGGTTTTTGGCTACTTTGACCGCAGTTTTCGCGCTTGCGCTCACTGCGGGCGCGGATGACGTGTATGACTTTTTCAAGGCCTGGCTGAAAGGCACGGCAAAGACATACGAGGGCAGCAAGAAGAAGCTGTCGGTGAAGGAGGTGCAACAGAATTCTGTTGCCGTATGGAAGTCGTGGCGCAGGGCGTTGCGCAAGATTGAACCCGACACGCTCGGACGCATGAACAAGGACAGTCTGACGTACGCCGGCAAATGGCGGCTGCCGCCCGAGCTTGAGAACAACGCCACGATGAACTTCACGTGGTTCAGCAAGGGTGCGCGTCCGTCCACCGGCTATCCCATGTTCCTCTATCTGCACGGTTCGGGTCCCAAGGAGCAGGAGTATGCAAACGGACTCAAGCTCACGCGCTCGTTCAACGACGCGCCATCTGTCTATTTCGTACCACAGATACCCAACGAGGGCGGCTACTACCGCTGGTGGCAGCGCGCAAAGGTGTGGGCTTGGCAAAAGCTGCTGCGCCTCGCACTGGCTTCGGGCGATGTTGACCCCGACAGAATTTACATCACGGGAATTTCCGAGGGTGCATACGGCACGCAACGCCTCACCTCGTTCTTCGCCGACTATCTGGCAGGCGGTGGCGCAATGGCGGGGGGCGAGCCGCTGAAGAACGCCCCGGCGGAAAACCTTGCCAACACTCCGTTCTCGCTTCTCACAGGCGACCACGACACGGGCTTTTACCGCAACACGCTCACCAAATATGCAAAAGAGGCTTTCGACAGTCTTTCCGCCGCCCACGACAGCCTTTACAAACACAACATACAGATTATTCCCGGGCGCGGACACGCCATAGACTACTCCACCACCACGCCGTGGCTCGCCGCCAATGCGAGAAACCCCTACCCCAAGTATGTGGCGTGGGAGGACTTTGAGATGGACGGATGCCGCAGGAACGGATTCTACAACCTGTATGTGAGCGAGCAACCGGCAACCGAAGCCGGGGAAAGGGTGTTCTACGAGGAAACCATAACGGGCGACACCATAAACATTAAGGTTGAAAAGGTGGAATACACCACCACGGAGAAAGACAATGTATGGGGAATTGAAATGAGGTTCAAGCGCAAATACACGCCGATTGAAGGCGGCAAGCTCACGGTGTATCTCAACCGCAGCCTCGCCGACCTGAGCCACAGGCTCACCGTTATGGTAAACGGCAAACAGGCGTTCAGCGGAAAGGTGCAGGAAAACCTTTCGTCCATGGTTAACAGCTGCGCGGCGTTTGGCGACCCGCGCCGCATCTACACCGCACAAATCGACGTGAGCCTCGGCAACTGATTGGCGGGAAATTCGTAAATTTGCAGCCGCAAGGCTCGCAGACAAAGCGGTAACGAGTGGTGTTGCAGTGATGCGGCATGTAAATCCAGTTACGAACAGACAGCCTTGGTTCGTAAGGATTTACATTAAAACATTTTATATTATGGTTTCCACAACACCGCGCCGCATTACCTGCGCAATACTTTCCATGTCGCTTCTCACCGTTATGGCGGGAGCGGCAATAGCCCCTGCCCTCGCCACAATCCAAGCCCACTTTGCGGAAAGCCCCAAAGTGCTGGTGCAGCTTATTGTCAGCGTCCCGGCGTTCTTCATCATCCTAACCAATTTGTTTTTCCTGAAAATAAGCCGCCGTTTCGGCTCGCGCACAATTGCCATTGCAGGGCTTGCACTGTATGTGGCGAGCGGCACCCTCTGCTTTTTTGCCACAGGAATAGGCCTGCTGCTGTTTTTGCGGGCATTGCTCGGCATAAGCGTGGGACTGGTTATGCCGCTCTCCACGGGTTTGCTCGCATATTACTATCCGCCGGAGCAACAGGCAAGACTTATGGGGCTTTCGGCGGCGATGAACCAGACAGGCGGCGTTATAGCCACGCTTCTTGCCGGCGTTTTGTGCACCGTTGGCTGGAACTTTTCCTTCCTGGTCTATCTGCTCGGAATTATCGCCATAGTCCTCGTAGCCGCCTTCCTGCCCAACGAGCGTCTGGGTTCGAGCAACAAACGCGGAGTGGCGTTTGCGCCCAGACAACTCCTGAAGTTCCACCCCTCGGTAATCGGGATGGTTTTGCTCATGACCATCTTCTTTGTATTTGTAACCAACTTCGCGATAACGGCATCGCACGGCGACAGGTTCTCTGCGGTAGGCATAACGCTGATAATGGTCGGCACAGACGTGGTGGCGGCATTCACTGGCTTGTTTTTCGGAAACATGATGCGCCATATCCCACAGACGATGAAATACCTCGCCCCCGCGTTTTTCGTCTTGGGTTTTACACTGTATTGCATGGGAGGCACAATGTTTTTTGTGCTTGCCGGGTCGGCGTGCATCGGAATAGCCAATGGCGTGGGCATACCTTATCTCAACACAATCGCCTCCATAAAGGGCGGGCGCAACTCCGCCACCACGGTTATGCCTTTGCTTTCCGCCGCCCTGTATTTGGGGCAGTTCGTGTCGCCGTTGGTTGTGTCTCCCATTGCAAGGCTGCTGGACTACAACGGCTGCGGGGGCGTTGCCGCGCCATACAAGGTGGGTGTGGCGCTTGCACTGCTGTTTTTGCTCCAGACTTTCACAACGCGGCATTACCAGTCGCTGCCGCCAAAGGAATGAAAGCGCGGCGTTTGCGCGTGTGGAAACTTATTGCTAATTTTGTCATGATGCAACAAACAGTTATGAAGCGATTGTTTTTCACACTTGCAGCACTTTTGCTCGCCCTGCCTTGGCGGTGTGCGGCCGACGGCGGCAGGACGGCGGAATATGCCACCCCGGACAACGTAAGCATAGAGGACGTGTTCTTCACGCGCTTTATGGAACAGATATACAATGCCGATTCCACGATGAAGGCCAAGCCAACCGTGTTATCGGGCAATATAGACGAGGGGCTATGGAACGAGAAATTCAAGAAACTCACCCTTTGGGGCGAGTCGGAAGAGGACGCGGTGAGCACATACAACGCCGCCAAGACGCTGTTCCTGAAAAATCCGCAAGTGCGCTACGCCGACATAGCCGAACGCGCCCTGTACAACGGGGTGCTTGCCGAGATTGACTCTTCGCGCTTCGGAAAAAAGACGTGGGAAAAGGCGGCACAGGCAGTGCTCGACGCCCCTGCCACGGCATACGCCATGCGCGGCAGCGACCTTTGGGTGAACCTGTATTTCAGAAACCGCGCCTATATAAAGAACGATTCGCTCGACTTGGTTATTCTACAGAACACGAGCGCACCGTGGGTGTCGGACGTGTTTTTTTCCCTTAAATTCAACAACGCCAACCCCTATATGCGCCTTCATCTGCGGCTTCCCGCCTGGCTTAGGGGGGAGGTAACACCCACTGGCGAATACGCCTACAAGCCCATGAGGGAATACTACCAGGTGGTGCTTAACGGCAAAAGGCTTACGCTGCGTGCCTCTGCCGACGGATACATAACGATAGACCGCGTGTGGCAGAGCGATGACGTGATACGCCTTTCCATGCAGACGGCGGTGAGGCGCATACGCCCTGCGCAAAATGCGGACAACCGTTTTGCCGTGCAAGAAGGTCCGATTGTCTATGTCCATGAGAGCAGGGGCGAAAAGGCGTATTTCGACCCCGATGCGGCTTACGGCAACAAGTATGACAAAGATGTTCTCCACACCAATATGCTCACGACAAAAACCTATTCGTCAAAAAAGCCGGACGACGACACTCCGTGGGGCGGCGTGCTGCTACCATACTATATTGCGTATGGACGAAATCAGTACAAGCCGCAAATCTGGCTTGAAGCGGTGGAGAAGTAGTCTTACAACGACCGTTCAACGCTTTCACTTCGTCCGAAACACATACTTGCACCGAACATTCAACACGCTTACCACGACCGAGGTAAGACAACATAAAAGTTTTTTGGCATGACGCACTCCTTGTTTTGAGGAATAGAAACGGACAATTTCGTTGACGGTTATGTGATTATTAATCGGCGCAATTCGGGCGTATGCAATACGCCCCTACGGAGGCGCAACACATTGGCTATTCCAACATTGCATATTAACAGATGCGTATGGCATACGCCCTGTATGCCACCGCACACCACAATCTTGAACTGCGCCATAAAGCTGTGCCGTTCCTGCCTTTATATTGTGCCGCAAACAACCTGTTTCACGGAAAAATGTTCGGCGAATTAAAAAAACATTGCATTTTGTTTGGGGTGTTGGGGAAAATGTGTAATTTTGTCGCCGATAAGCAAAATATCAAAAGAATATATGAACAATTTCAGTGCAGCGTTTAGCTTTTACTTTTATTACTTTGCCGGAACAAAGCGAAGCGGGACGTTGTACGCATAAACAGGAACAAAACAAACGAAACAAAATACAAAATCCCGCTTCAACATGAGGCGGGATTTTTTGTTACAACAAGGCGAAATGAAGAAAATAGCAATACAAGGCATAAAAGGTTCTTTCCACGACATAGCGGCACACCAGTATTTTGCCGGTGAGGACATCGAACTCATCTGCTGCGACACTTTCGAGAAGGTGTTTGACGAGATGAGGCACGAGGGGTCGATCTTTGCCCTCGTGGCGATAGAGAACACCATTGCGGGGAGTCTGCTCCACAACTACGAGCTGCTTTTGGAAAGCGGGCTTACCGTTGTGGGCGAACACAAGTTGCAGATAGAGCACAGCCTTATGTGCCTGCCCGAAGACGATTGGGACACCCTCTCGGAAGTGAACTCCCACCCTGTGGCCCTTATGCAGTGCTACCGCTTTTTGAAAAGCCACCCCCAACTGCGCGTGGTGGAGGACGACGACACGGCGGGGGCTGCCGAACACATAAGCAGCAGGCATTTGAAGGGACACGCCGCGATATGCCACAAGGATGCCGCCCCACTTTACGGAATGAAGGTGCTCGAGGAGGGAATACAGGACAACAAGCACAACTTCACGCGCTTTCTCGTGCTTACCGACCCATGGAACGCCGACCTTGTGAGGGACGCGAGGCTTTGCAACAAGTGCAGCCTTGTATTCTCTCTGCCCGATGACGAGGGATGCCTGTCGCAGGTGCTTTCAATCTTCTCGTTCTATAAGATAAACCTCACCAAAATACAGTCGCTCCCGATAATAGGGCGCGAATGGGAATACCTGTTCTACATCGACGTAACCTACGATGACTACGTGCGTTTCCACCAAAGCATGGACGCGATAAAACCCCTTACACGTGAACTGAAAAATCTTGGAGAATATGTTGCAAAAAAATAATGCCATTGTCCCCGCCGAACGCCTCGGCTCGGTGAGCGAATACTATTTCAGCCGCAAGCTGAAGGAGGTTGCCCAAATGAACGCCGAGGGCAAAAACGTTATAAGCCTTGCGATAGGAAGTCCCGATATGCCGCCGTCAAAAGCCACGGTGGACGAGCTTTGCCGGGTGGCGCAACTTCCCGAAGCCCACGGCTACCAGCCCACAATGGGTACGGCGGAACTGCGAAACGCAATGTCGCGCTGGTACAAGCGTTGGTTCGGCGTAGATTTGAACCCCGACACGGAAATACAGCCTTTGATTGGCTCGAAAGAGGGCATACTGCACGTAACACTGGCGTTTGTAAATCCCGGCGACAAGGTGCTTGTGCCCAATCCGGGATACCCCACCTACACTTCGCTAAGCAAACTTCTCGGAGCGCAGGTGGTGAACTACAACCTGCGTCCCGAAAACAACTGGCAGCCCGATTTTGACGAACTTGAAAGCATGGACCTGTCGGGAGTGAAACTTCTGTGGAGCAACTACCCCAATATGCCCACGGGTGCGAATGCCTGCCGCGAAACATACGAAAAGCTCGTGGATTTTGCAAGGCGGCACAACATTGTGGTGGTGAACGACAACCCCTACAGCTTCATACTGAACGAGCACCCCATAAGCCTTTTGCAGGTTGAGGGGGCAAAGGACTGCTGCATAGAGTTCAACTCGATGAGCAAAAGCCACAATATGCCGGGATGGCGCGTGGGACTTGCCGCAAGCAACGCCCGGTTCATACAATGGATATTGAAAGTGAAGAGCAACATAGACAGCGGCACGTTCCGCGCCATACAGCTTGCCGCCGCAAAGGCATACGACAACGACGAACTATGGCACAGAATGGCCAACATAGAGACCTACTCGCACCGCCGCGTGTATGCCGAAAAGATTATGCAGGCCTTGGGCTGCGAATATGAAAAGTCGCAGGTGGGAATGTTCCTCTGGGGCAGAATACCCGACAAATACAAAGATGTCGAAGAACTCACCGAAAAGGTTTTGCAGGAGGGAAAGGTGTTCATAACCCCGGGCTTCATCTTCGGCACAAACGGCGCACGCTACGTGAGAATTTCCCTGTGCGCCAAGGACGAAAAGCTGAAAGAGGCATTGGAAAGGATAGAAAACATGAAATTATAAATAAAAAGACATACTGAAATGGAACTCAAATTAGAAAAGCTCAATCTTCCGGGCGTGGAGCCGAAACGCCCGCTTGTAATGGCGGGACCGTGCAGCGCGGAAACCGAAGAACAGGTTATGGCAACCGCGCAGCAACTTAGCAAAATAGGCGTGAAGATATTCCGTGCGGGAATATGGAAGCCGCGCACAAAACCCGGAAGCTTCGAGGGCATAGGCGAAGAAGGGCTGCCCTGGATGCAGCGCGTGCAGAAAGAATGCGGAATGCTCGTGGCAACCGAAGTGGCAAACAAGGCCCACGTTGAAGCCGCGCTCAAAGCCGGCATTGACATCCTGTGGATTGGGGCGCGCACTTCGGCAAACCCGTTTGCAATGCAGGAGATTGCCGACGCGCTCGAAGGCGTTGACATCCCCGTGCTGGTAAAAAACCCCGTGAACCCCGACCTTGAACTCTGGATTGGCGCGCTCGAACGCCTAAACAACGCCGGCATAAAGCGTCTTGGGGCAATCCATCGCGGTTTCTCCACATACGACAAGCGCATTTACCGCAATCTGCCCATGTGGCATATCGCAATAGAGCTTCACCGCCGCATCCCAAATCTGCCGATGATTTGCGACCCGAGCCACATAGGCGGAAAGCGCGAACTTATCGCCCCGCTTTGCCAGCAGGCAATGGACCTCGGCTTTGACGGACTTATAATCGAAAGCCACTGCAAGCCCGACGAGGCATGGAGCGACGCGAGCCAGCAGGTTACGCCCGAAGTTCTTGACTTTATACTCGACCGCCTTGTGGTGCGCTCCACAACGCAGTCAACAGAAAGTCTGCACGCACTGCGCTACCAGATAGACGAGTGCGACAACAACATTCTCGACATTCTGGCGAAACGCATGAGGATTTCACGCGAGATTGCCGTTTACAAGCGCGAACACAATATGACCGTAGTCCAGGCGGGGCGTTACAACGAAATTCTCGACAAGCGCGTGGCGCAGGGTATGCTGTGCGGAATGAGCGCGGATTTCCTCAAGACCATCTTCGAGGCAATTCACGAGGAGAGCGTTCACCAGCAGCTTGAACTGATAAACAGGTAAACGAACGATGAGAATACTTATTCTCGGCGCGGGCAAGATGGGGTCGTTTTTCGTTGACCTGCTGAGCTTCGACCACGAAACGGCAATTTACGACACCGATCCCAAACGCCTCCGCTTCATGTACAACACGCAGCGTTTCACAAGGCTTGAGGAAATAGACGCTTTCCGCCCGGAAATGGTCATCAACGCAGTTACGCTGAAAGCCACCATTCCCGCCTTTGAAAAGGTTATACCGCATATCCCCGAAAACTGCATACTGAGCGACATTGCTTCGGTAAAGACCGGAATGAAAGACTTCTACGACAAATGCGGCTTCAAGTTCGTGTCAACCCACCCAATGTTCGGTCCTACGTTTGCCAACCTCGGTTCGCTGAGTTCCGAAAACGCAATAATAATAAAGGAGGGCGACTACATGGGGCGCATTTTCTTCCGCGACCTCTACAACCGCCTTGGGCTTAATGTGCGGGAATATACTTTTGAGGAGCACGACGAGACCGTGGCTTACTCATTGAGCATTCCCTTTGTCTCCACTTTTGCGTTTGCCGCCGTAATGAAGCATCAGGACGCGCCTGGAACGACATTCAAACGCCACATGGCGATTGCCCGGGGCGTGCTTGGCGAAGACGACACGCTGCTGCGCGAAATTCTTTTCAATCCTCTGACTTCGGGGCAGGTGGAGAAAATACGCACGGAGCTTAGCGAGCTGATAGACATCATAGACAACAAGGACGAGGCAAGGCTTGGGGCGTATCTCACCAAAATAAGAAAGAACATAGAGTAGCCGACAATTGCCCCTATCCATAAAAAATGCGGAGAGCCTTAAAGGTTCTCCGCATTTTACGCTTTATGCCTTATACAGCCACGCATACAATCCACGTGGCGGCTGCTATATTATTTCTGTTCCTCCGTCTTTTCCTCTGCGGGTGTTTCTTCGGACTTTTCCTCCTCGAAGTCGGTTATGCCGCCGTTTACAAGCAGGTCATACCATACGAGCAGCTTGCGAATGTCGCTGTCGTGCACGCGGTCGGTGTCGTATTCCGGCAATACGGCTGCAAAATATTCGTGCAGTTCGTTTGCCGCAATCTTGCGCGGGTTGAATTTCAGGCATTCGCCGTTTTCGTGCGCCTTAACCTTGTTGAAAACATTCATCAGCGGCTCGTCCTCGTCCTCGCAGTATATTGAAATGTCGTTGAGCGAAACCACTTTGTCGTGCATTCCCACCGAAAATCTCTGGCGTTTCTCGTCAACGCTCTCAACGATGAGCATTCCACGCCCTTGTTTCATCAACTTAAAGAGACCGGGCTTGCCGGATATTGAAATTATTCTTTCTGTCATTTTTGTGTTCTTTTTTATTGTTCAATTCTTATTGTTTTCTAATTCTGCTATTGGCACAGGGGCAGTCTTTGGGTCGCCTATGTGGTTGTAGTTAACGGTTTTTCTCCCACTTTTGCGGCTCATTGTCGGAAACCAAATGTCATCGGCAGTCAGTCCGCACTTCTCCACCGCGCCAATGGCGTATTCACTCCGTCCGAAATCGGGTGTCTCGTTGTTTGTGCCGAAGGTGAATTTCAGCCCGCGCTCTTTTGCCATGCTTATTATCTTGTAGCCCGGCAGCTTGTAGCGCGAGTTTATCTCAAGTGCGATGCCGTTTTTCTGCAATACGTCAAGCACGCGGTTTATGCGGGCGTCCGTCCAATATTTGTCGTATTCGTCCTGCATTATCTCGGGCAGGAACGTGGGGTTGGCGTAAAAGTCCACAGGCTCGTTTGTGAGAATTTTCACTATCTGGTCAACGAGCATATCCATATACTGTTCCTTGGTGCGTCCGTCAAGGCGCACTTCCTCCGGGCGGTATATGCGGCAGATGCGCCCTTTGTCAACAATGGTCAGCGCATCGGTGAACAGGTAGTCAAATCCGTCCAAAACTGGGCGCGTAAACTTGGCAATCCACCTGCGTCCCTCACCCTGCGCCCCCAACAGGAACGGCGCGGATTTCATCTCCTTGCAATAGACTGTGGCTGCGCTGTCATCGGGCAGCATTGTGCCTATGCCGCCTTCGCCAAGGTTTATGCTTATGCCGTAGTTTATTCCGTAGTTCATCGACTTGGCGCGTGCCATTTCCAAAGTCAGTCCGCCTTTCAGGTGCACATGATAGTCGATAACCGGGAAGTTTTGCTGTTGCAGCCTTATAGCTCCGTCTGTCTGCTCGTCTATTGGCGGCATGGTGTCGTTGGGGTTCACGGCGTCCGCATCCAAATGCGTCAGCTTTATGTCGCGGAACTTTACAGTGCCCTTATAACCCGCAAGCGCGAATTTGCCGTGTCCCAAAAGCCTCTTGGCGTATTGCGGCAGACGGTAGGGCTTCTCCGGCTCGGTATAGCACACCACTTCCGTGCCGTTTACGGCTATCGAAATGTTTTTGCCCCTCACGGCTATCGCGAAGTCGAACCATTTGCCGCTGTCGGCGAGCGAGTGGTAAAGGTTTCTCACTGTTGACAGGCTGCCGGTTTTGCGCGTGCCGTCAGATGCGCCGTTGTGTATCAGCATTTCATATCCGCCGTCCTTGCCGTCGTTGTGGAACAGCACAGCCGCCTCGGCGGCACTGTCGGCAAGGGCCTGGCCCTGCAATACGAAGTTGGTGCAGTCGTCGCCCCCGATGTACCTCTGCCCTGCCCCGACCGCAATTTCGGCGGCATTCACGGTTTCTTGCGGATTTTCGGCAGAAGTCCACAGGCTTATAACCTGCGACGTTTCACTCTTCCCTCCGCACGACAGCAGTGCGAGGCACATGGCGAGCGGTGCGAAAACGCGCACCGGCAATGATTTTACGGTTCTCATTCTTCCTGATATTGACATTTCCCCACAAAGGTAAAATAATTATGCTGATTTGCGGACTGCGGCGGGATTAAAATTTGTTGCCCCAGTCCGTTTGGGAAAAACTTCAGAAGCCACGTTTTTTATAGGCTTCGGCAAGCTGGCGCATCGCCTTTTCGATTATGCAGCGTGGCTGCCCCACGTTGAGGCGCATAAACCCGCAACCGGGTTTGCCGAACATTTCGCCGTCGTTCAGATAGAGCTTCGCGTCATTGATATAAAAGTCTGTAAGTTCCTTTTGTGTGGCGAAGCCGAGGGCGCGGTTGTCGAGGAACAGCAGGAACGAAGCCTCGGGCCTTATGAAAGTTATCTTGGGGCAGTTCTCCGCCAAAAAGCCTTGCACATAGTCAATGTTGCCCTTCACATAGCTTAGCATCTGGCTTAGCCACTCCTCGCCCTCGGGGCTGTAGCACGCCTCAACACAGTCGTAGCCGAAAACGTTTCCGTTGCCGATGTCGTTGTTGTCGAGATATGAGAAAAACTTGCGGCGCAGCGAGTCATTGGGAACAATGGCATGGGAGGCGATCACCCCGGGCAGGTTGAAAGTCTTTGTGGGAGCCATGAACGTAACGGTTATGTCCCTTGCCTCGGGGCATGAAAGCACTGCCGGCACATGGGCGGCGGCGTTGAATGTCATGTCGGCGTGGATTTCATCGCTCACCATCAGCACGCCGTGCTTTTTGCACAGTTTCGCAACCTTGGCAATCTCGTCCTTTGTCCACGAAGTGCCACCAGGATTGTGGGGGTTGCACAGAATGAACAGTCTGCATTCGGGAAGGCGGCGGTCTATCTCGTCATAGTCCATGCGGTATCGTCCGTTCTCCAATACAAGCGGCACTTCAACAAGCTTCCTCCCGCTTCCGCGTGTAACGTTTCCGAACGGGTGGTAAACAGGTGTCTCAATCATCACGCCCTCCCCTTTCTCGGTAAGGCAGTTCACGGCAAAGTATATGCCCGGCACGATGCCCGGCACATAATGTATTTCTTTGGGCAGGACATCAAAGCCGTAGCGGCGTTTGTTCCAGTTTACAATGCTTTGATAATAGGACTCCGTGGCGCACGTGTAGCCGAGAATGCGCTGTTTCAGCTTGTTCTCTATCGCCTTTACCACAAACGGCGGCGTGGGGAAGTCCATGTCGGCCACCCACAGCGGCATCAGGTCATCGCGCCCCGTGGCAAGCCTCATTCCCTCAACGCTCACGCACTCTGTGCCGGTGCGGTCTATCGGCGTATCAAAATCATAAATCATGTCTGTATCTTGTTTTCATTTGTCGTGTGCAAAGGTAGTCAAATATATATTGTATCGCCACCTCTTTGTGCAATAAACAAGACTGCCGGCGCGGCTTGCAACAGCACAAGTGCCGGCAAAACCCCGCCCCATCTTACGCCCAAAAGGCAACAGTATGAAACACAGGCAATTGCCTCAATTTTCATAAATCACATAACTATCTGTGTTTCCGCACGTTGCAAAGGCGAAAAACTATGTCCTATGTAGAAAAAATTATATCAGACATAATTAAAACTACATC
>CAVCON010000004.1:25719-27837 GCA_963603805.1 Oscillospiraceae bacterium | reverse complement strand
CGTATGAGGTGATGAAAGCCCAACTTGAAAAGTATCCCGATGTCTTGAAAAACGATGTGGAATTTCTTTCGGAGTTTTCAAGGATGAACAATAATATAGATCTTGCAGGGCGTGTGGTTTACAATGAAAATCATGTTCCCGTGTTCAATTTCGGCAAGCACAAAGGGAAACCTGTGGCTGATGTGTTGGCAACAGATCCCGGGTATTACGGTTGGATAATGCAGGGAGATTTCCCGCAAAACACAAAGCAAGTTCTTACAAAGCTCCGTTTGCAGGCAAATGGCAAATAATCCGCTGAAAGGAAAGCATATTGTACTTGGCGTAACAGGAAGTATCGCCGCCTACAAGTCTTGCCTTATAGCCCGGCTGCTGGTCAAGGCTGGCGCAGAGGTTCAAGTGGTGATGACACCTGCGGCAAAGGAATTCATTACGCCGCTTACTCTTGCAACGCTTACGAAAAAAGGAGTGGTGAGTGAGTTCTTTGACCGAAGGGACGGCTCATGGAATAGCCACGTTGCGCTTGGGCTTTGGGCGGATGCAATGCTTGTAGCCCCGGCAACCGCTGCCACTATAGCCAAGTTTGCGAACGGAATAGCCGACAATATGCTTGTAACGACATATCTTTCAATGCGCGCCCCTGTGTTTGTAGCCCCGGCTATGGACATGGATATGTTTGCCCATCCTGTCACTCAAAGCAACATGGAAAAGTTGAAAGCGAACGGCGACAGGATAATCAACCCGGAAACGGGAGAACTTGCAAGCGGCTTGGATGGCAAAGGACGTATGGAAGATCCGGAGAAGATTGTGGAATGTCTGGAAAGTTTCTTTCGCAAATCCCAAGACTTGGCAGGAAAAAAAATCTTGATAACGGCTGGACCAACATACGAGAAAATAGACCCGGTGAGGTTTATAGGCAATTATTCTTCGGGCAAAATGGGATATGCCTTGGCAGAAGAATGCGCGGAGAGAGGCGGCGAAGTGGTGCTGATAAGCGGTCCTGTGTCTCTTAAAATAGAAAATGCAAAAGTGGAGGTTGTAAAAGTGGAGAGTGCCGGGGAAATGTATTCGGCTGCGGTTAGCCGCTTTAAGGATTGTAATGCGGTCATTCTGTGTGCGGCAGTGGCAGACTTCACCCCTTTGCTTTCGGCAGAAACAAAAATAAAGCGTGAGAAGGGGAATGTTACGTTGCAACTTGTCCCTACGCATGACATAGCCGCCAAACTTGGCAAAATGAAGCGCAATGACCAGCGGCTTGTGGGGTTCGCGCTTGAAACCGACAATGAGAGGAGCAATGCAATGCACAAGCTCGAAAAAAAGAATTTGGACTTTATCGTGCTAAATTCACTAAAGGACAAAGGCGCGGGATTTGCGGTTGACACCAACAAGATTTCCATTATAACCAAAAGCTCAACGCGAGAATATCCCTTGAAGCCTAAAAAAGAAGTTGCACGAGACATAATTGATGAACTATGCAGTTTGTTGTAAGAAGTTTATGGCTTGCGGTTTTTATGCTTTGCGGCGCAATGTCTTTTGCGCAGGAGCTTGATGCGCGTGTAACGGTAAACCATAGCAAGATACAGGGGACAAACACCAGCGTGTTTGAGGATTTGGAGAAAAACATCACAGAGTTTCTGAACAATCGGCGTTGGACCGGGCAACAATATGAGGAAAACGAGAGGATAAGCTGCTCGTTTAACATCACAGTAAACAAGTACGATGACGCACGCGGTACATTCACCGGCTCTTTGCTGTTAATGGTAATCCGCCCTGTTTACAATTCTTCTTACACAACGGTGGAATATAGCGTAAAGGACGAGAATTTCGATTTTACGTACCACGAATTTGACAAACTTGAGTTCCGCGTTGACCAAATAAACAACGATTTGACGGCGATGCTCGGTTATTACGCGTATCTTATAATAGGTATAGATAATGACACAATGTCCCCGGAGGGCGGCACGGCTTCTCTTAAAACGGCTCTTGACATAGCCAATTCCGCCCAAAATCTGAATGGAAAAGGCTGGAAAACCACGGGTTCGGACCGTAACCGTTATGCAATAATAAATGATATGCTTGATGGGAGCATGGAACCTTTCAGGAAAATGCAATACACCTATT
>CAVCON010000004.1:16376-25709 GCA_963603805.1 Oscillospiraceae bacterium | reverse complement strand
CCTATTACCGCGAAGGGCTTGACGCTATGGCGGAGAACGCAGAAAACGGACGGAACAAGATAACCGAGGCGATAAAGCTGCTTGACGAAGCCCATAAGAACAAAAGGCTTAGCAAACTTCCGCAACTTTTTACGGAATACAAGCGCGATGAGCTTGTCAGCATTTACCAAGGGCAAGGCACCTCGCAGGAAAAAGAACAACTGTATAATATACTCTCAAACATAAACGCTTCGTACAACACCTATTGGCGAAACCTATCAAAATAAGCAATGCTTCGGAATATCAAAATACATAAGTACGCTCTTATTGATGAATTGGATATAGATTTTCATCATGGTTTTTCCGTTATCACGGGCGAGACGGGAGCAGGCAAGAGCATTATTCTTGGTGCGATTGGTTTGGTGTTGGGCGGACGCGCTGATGTTAAAGCTATCAAGGACGGTGCGGACAAATGCGTAATAGAGGCTTTGTTTGAGGATGGTAACACGGAATTGACAAGTTTCTTTGCAGCAAACGATTTTGATTATGACGGAAAGGAATGCCTTATACGCCGTGAAATATTGAAGTCGGGCAAAAGCCGGGCATTCATAAACGACACTCCGGCAACGATAGCGCAATTAAGGGAATTGGGGCGGCTTCTTGTCGATATACATTCGCAGCACCAGAATTTGCTTATAGCCGGCTCGGAGTTCCAAATCGGGGTACTTGACACTGTGGCGGGAGACGGGAAGGAACTGGCTTCTTATGTTTCAACGTTCGTCAAATACAAACAGGCTGTTTCTGAGCTTTCAAAGTTGCGTAAGGAAATAGCGGCGAAACAGGAAGATGAGGACTATTTGCGCTATTCCTTGCAGCAGTTGGAGGCGGCAAATTTGAAGGAAAACGAACAGGAGGAACTGGAACAGGAACAGCAGATGCTTGCTCACGCAGAGGAGATAACCGCTGCTTTGTCGGAAACGTGCCAGGCGATGGACGGCGAGGAGCAAAGTGTTACCGATACTCTTTCTCGCTGTGCTGACAGTCTTTCACGCATATCCAAATATCTCCCCGAGGCGGAATCGCTTTCAGAACGCCTTGACAGTGTGTGCATAGAGTTGCGCGACATTTATGAGGAATTGCAGAGTAAGGCGGATGTTGAGGATTACAACCCATCCCGCTTGCAGGAGGTTGACGAACGCCTTTCCACGATTTATGATTTGGAACGCAAATACCATTTGGATGCTTTTGAGGATTTGCTTAAGAAAACAGAGGAATTGCGCTCGCAACTCGAACTTATAGACGACAGCACGGACATATTAAGAAGCAAGGAAAAGGAGTGTGGCGTGCTGAAAACGCAAGTGGACGAAAAGGCTGCTTCGCTCACTGCCAAACGTAAAATTGCAGGCGGGAAACTTGCAACCGAAATGGTCAAACGGCTGAAACCGCTTGGGATGCCGGATGTGAAATTTACGGTGGCGATGCAACCGCTTCCCGAGCCGGAAATGTCGGGAGCGGACGATGTGAAATTCCTTTTCAATGCCAACAAAAGCGCAGTCCAACATGAGATAAGCACAATCGCGTCGGGCGGCGAGATAGCCAGAATAATGCTTTGCCTCAAAGCCATAGTTTCTGAAGTGAAAGGCTTGCCCGCAATAATTTTTGACGAGATAGACACTGGGGTTTCCGGCAGAATAGCCGAACAGATGGCTGTTGCCATGCGGGGAATTGCAGAGGGCGGAACGCAGGTTATTTGCATAACCCACCTGCCGCAAATTGCCGCAAAAGGTGATTACCATTATCTTGTTTACAAGCAGAATGAGGGCGGCGTTACAAATTCAAGAATAGAATTGCTGGCGGAAAAGGGGAGGCTTGACGAAATTGCGAAAATGTTGAGCGGAAGCGAAATTACTGACGCCGCGCTGAATAACGCACGGGAACTTTTGAAAAATAAATGACACAAAATAGAAAAATAATTATGCGCAGAATAGGATTGACATTTTTAGTATTGCTCGGGACTGTTGCGACGCTCGAAGCAGCCGTGCCCAAAAAGGTGCTGAATGCGTGTAAGTCTCTGGCTTCGGTCATAACGTATGGCAACGACGGCAAGATGATTTCCACATCGATGGCTTTTTCCTTGGGAGAAAAAGGCGAAGCTGTTTCCGAATATGCCGCATTCAATAATGCACGCAGCGCAGAATATGTGAGCGAGGCAGGCGGCAAGCAAAAGGTGATGCGAATAAACGGCGCGAGCGATATATATGATGTAATAAAGTTCACGACAGAATCGAAGCCGAAAGAGACGCTCGCAGTTGCGAAAAGCGCGTGCCAGCAGGGAAATGCCGTGTATATATTGCGCAAGGGCAGTGCCAAGAAACCCGAAGCGGTGGAAGGCAAAATCAGCACAAGGAAAGATGTGTCGGGTGGAATTTATTATGAACTGTCCCTGCCTTATGATGAAAAAAACGTGGGTTGTCCTGTGGTTAACGAAAGCGGCGAGTGTGTGGCGGTTGTTCAGCGCAATGTAGGCAAGGATGCGACAACCTACGCCATAAGTGCCTCGTTTTGCGACAATCTTAAAGTGAGGGAAACCGATTATGGAAATTCCGCACTCAATTCGGTGCTTATTCCCAAGGCTTTGCCGGAGGGGGAGAGTGCGGCTGACACATACGTTTATATGCTTTCGCAGATAAAACATGACAATGATGTGTATTTTGCCGCTTTGCAGGATTTCCTGACGGCATACCCGAACAATGCGGACGGCTATACCGAGCGTGCCAAATACTATGCTTCGCAGGACAAGTTCAAGGAATGCGAGTCTGACATAGCCAAGGCGGTGTCGCTGTCGGACAAGAAGGACAACCCCCATTATGTTCTAAGCCGGCTTGTTTACCAGAGTGCGCTGTACAATTCGGCAAAAGCCGCTCCTGTGGGGTGGGCGCTTGAAAAATCAGCATCCGAGGCACAGGAGGCATATAATATAAATCCGCTTCCGCTTTACCAGTTACAGCTTGGCGACTGTTATTTCGGCATGAAAAAGTATCAGGAGGCGGTGAATATGTATTCTGCCGTGAACGCTTCGCCGATAGCCACCCCAGAAACATATTTTTATGAAGCCAAGGCACGCGGAAAGGTTGACAGCCTTGATGCGAAAATCATTGTCTTGCTCGACTCCGCCATTTCACGCTTTTCAAAGCCATATAACAGCAGCGTAGCACCGTATATATTCGAGCGTGCAAACCAGTACAACAATATGGGTAAATACCGAGAGTCGGCTCTTGACTATATGGAATACGAACATATTGTGGGTTTCCAGAATTTGAACGACAATTTTTATTACATCCGCGAACAAATTGCGTTGAAGGGCAAGATGTACAAACAGGCGGACGATGATATAAACCGCGCCCTTGCCATAAATCCGAACGACTATGTGTATAATGCCGAGAAAGCGGCGTTAATGTTGCGTTTCGGAATGTTTGAGGATGCTGTGCACAGTGCGCAGCGTGCCATAAAAATCGACCCGCAAGCCACAGATGGTTACAGGCTTTTGGGTATAGCATACGGCGAGATGAAAAAGAAACAGCTTTGCTTGCAGAATTTGCAAAAGGCAAAGGAATTGGGAGACGACCGTGCCGAAGAGCTGATAAAACAGTACAAATAAGCTAACCGCTTGAATTGCACGGTTTTGTGTGATTTTTGGCAAGTCTGCGTAAGTCGCAGATAATCTGTGGCTTATAAATGCAAAAATTATGTCTGATGTAGGAAAAACTACATCAGACATAATTTTTTCTACATAGGACGTAGTTTTTTCTATGTCCTATGTAGTTTTTCCTGTTCCGCATATAATTCTAACGCGGTATCTTGGCTGTGATTTTTTCCGGCAGTTTGGGCATTGCGCCGTGTTGTGTGCAGACGTATGCACTGACATCAACTGCAAGGCGGTGGGCTTCGGCAATTGGCAGTTTTGCCAAAAGTGCGGAACAGAAAGTTCCAGTGAACGAGTCTCCAGCCCCTACGGTGTCGGCAACCTTAACTTTGGGCGTTTCAATGTACGAGCGTTCGCCGTTGGCGGTGAGCACGTAGCTTCCTGTCGCGCCACAGGTGAGAATTGTTGTGTTTATGGCGAAATCTTCCATTATCCGCTTGCAGCCGGCTTCATAGGCGAGTTTCCCATATCCGAACATTTCTGTTACAATGGGAAACTCCTCATCGTTTATTTTGAGTATGTTGCAATTTTTCAAGGAGCATTCAATAATTTCTTTCGTATAGAATGTTCCGCGCAGGTTAATGTCAAAAATCCGCAAGCAATTGGCGGGAGTGAGACTTATTATTTTCAGGATTGATTTGCGTGAGATTTCGGACCTTTGGGCAAGCGTTCCCCAGCATACGGCATCGCAACTGCGGGCTGCTTTTTCCATTTCGGCAGTCAGGGGGATGTTGTCCCACGCCACGCTTTCGTTTATCACGTATTTGGGTATGCCGTTGCGGTCAAGCTCTACGGACACAGTTCCTGTGGGGAAAGGCGTTTGGGGAGTGATGAATTTGAGTCCGTGCAGCTTTAGTGCCTCAATGGTTTCTGTTGCCAGCTCATCGTTTCCCACTGCGCTTATGGCAATGGCTTCGTTGCCGAACTGCTGTGTGAAGTATGCAAAATTGGCAGGGGCACCGCCGAGTTTCCTTCCTTCGGGCAATAAGTCCCATAAAACTTCTCCGAGTCCTATTGTCAGTTTTTTCATGCTTTTATAGTTTGCCTGTTTTATGGTATTAACGTATGCAGTTTGCAAATAATTGTGTGAAAGTGCGGGTGGCTAAACAGCGTGGTGATAAAAAACAAAAATCTCCGAAAACCGAATGATTTCCGGAGATTTCGTATTGTTATAAGTTATTCTTATGCTTCAGCTTTTTCTGTAGCGGCGATAACAGAAACAACGCTTCTGTCGCGTCTTCCGCGCTTGAAGCATACTGTTCCGTCTGCAAGTGCGAATAGTGTGTCATCGCTGCCGATTCCCACGTTCTTGCCGGGATAGTGCACTGTGCCGCGCTGGCGCACAATGATGTTGCCGGCTTTGCATACCTGACCGCCGAAGATTTTAACGCCTAATCGTTTTGAAGCTGATTCACGACCGTTCTTAGAACTACCTACACCTTTTTTATGTGCCATAATCTGATTCCTCCTAAAATTAAGCTACAACTTCTTTGATTAATATTTCAGTGAACTGTTCGCGGTGTCCGTTCTTTTTGCGCTCGTCTTTGCGGCGTTTCATGTGGAAAACGATCACCTTGTCGCCCTTTACGAGGGGACGGAGAACTTCACAAACCACTTTTGCACCTTCCACTGTGGGTGAGCCTACAGTAACAGTGCCTTCATTGTTGGCAAGAAGAACCTTGTCGAACTCAACGCTCTGTCCTTCTTCGGCGTTCTTGATGTGGTGCACGAAGAGCTTCTTTCCTGCCTCGGCCTTAAACTGCTGGCCGTTGATTTCTACAATTGCGTACATTATTTGTTGTTTAATTGTTGTTCCCGGGGGCGTGGACTTGTCTGTGTGCCCAACTTTATTTGCCCTTTAAGGACTTTGCGAGCGCAAAATTACTCATTTCCAACAAAACAGGCAAATCTTTTGAAAGTAATTTGCTGTTTGTGATGCACTATGATTTGTTTGAGTCATTTTACGTCCGCTGCTTTGGCGATTGGCACGGATTTCGCTTGTAGTTTTTAGCAAACAAAAATTACAGATATATGACAAAAGGTAAAATTGGGGTAACAACCGAAAACATATTCCCCGTTATTAAACAATTTCTTTACAGCGACCACGAGATTTTCCTGCGTGAGATAGTCTCGAATGCAGTTGATGCAACGCAAAAACTGAAGACGTACGCCATGAAAGGCGACTTCAAGGGAGAACTTGGCGACCTGACGGTGAGGGTGGCTGTTGACGAGAAAAAAGGCACGCTCACGATAAGCGACCGTGGCATAGGCATGACAGCCGAGGAGATAGACAAATATATAAACCAGATCGCTTTTTCGGGCGCGAACGACTTTCTCGACAAATACAAGAACGACGCTAACGCGATAATAGGGCATTTCGGCCTGGGCTTTTACTCCGCTTTCATGGTGAGCAAGGAAGTGGAGATTGTAACGCGCAGTTACAAGGAAGGCTCAAAGGCTGTGCGCTGGGTTTGCGACGGTTCGCCCTCATACGAGATTTCTGATGCGGAGCGTGAGGGACGTGGCACGGACATAATCCTGCACATTGATGACGATTCAAAGGAGTATCTTGAGAAGAACCGAATACAGACTTTGCTGACGAAATACTGCCGTTTCCTGCCGGTGCCTGTGGCTTTTGGCAAGAAGACAGAATGGAAGGACGGCAAGAACGTTGAGACGAACGAGGATAACATAATAAACGACACCAAGCCTTTGTGGACGCGCAAGCCTTCGGAACTGAAAGATGAGGACTATACCAAGTTCTACCAC
Organism: Oscillospiraceae bacterium; assembly: GCA_963603805.1. Taxonomy (GTDB): domain Bacteria; phylum Bacteroidota; class Bacteroidia; order Bacteroidales; family Bacteroidaceae; genus UBA6398. The sequence goes on along the minus strand of CAVCON010000004.1, from coordinate 19,258 downwards.
GACCTTTACCCGATGGCTGACGACCCTTTGTTCTGGATTCACTTGAATGTGGATTATCCTTTTAACCTTACGGGCGTTTTGTACTTCCCGAAAATAAAGAACAACCTCGACTTGCAGCGCAATAAGATACAGCTTTACAGCAATCAGGTGTTCGTAACCGACAACGTGGAGAACATTGTGCCGGACTTCCTTACGCTGCTTCACGGCGTGATAGACTCTCCCGACATTCCTTTGAATGTAAGTCGCAGCTACTTGCAGGCTGATTCTAATGTAAAGAAGATTTCCACCTACATCACCAAGAAAGTTGCCGACCGCTTGCAGGGCATTTTCAAGAACGACCGCAAGAATTTTGAGGGCAAGTGGGACGATTTGAAGATATTCATAAACTATGGAATGCTTTCGCAGCCCGATTTCTACGACCGTGCAAAAGATTTTGCCCTTCTCAAGGACGTTGACGGCAAGTATTACACCCTTGACGAATACCGCACACTGATAAAAGACAATCAGACCGACAAGAACGACATGACGGTATATCTCTACGCAAACGACAAGGAAGCGCAATATACTTATATAGAGAATGCAAAGGCAAAAGGTTACAGCGTGCTTTTGTTCGACGGTCAGCTTGACACGGCTATGGTAAATCTTTACGAGCAGAAGCTTGAGAAGTGCCGTTTCTCACGTGTTGACAGCGACGCCATAGACCGTCTTATCCAGAAAAAGGACGACGAGGCGAAAGAGGCAGACAGCGCGGCTGACGGCAATGTTGCGGAGATGTTCAACTCGCAGCTGCCGCAGATAAAAGGCGCGATGTTCCACGTTGAGACGCGTGCGGCTGGCGAGGAAGCCGCTCCCGTGATGATAATCCAGAGCGAATATATGCGCCGTATGAAAGAGTTGAGCCGCATTGAGTCCGGGATGCAGTTCTATGGTCAGATGCCCGATGAATATACGATAATATTGAACAGCGACCACAGGCTGATAAAGGAAATAAGCGAGGACGGCGAAAAGGCAGTTGCAGACAAACTCCAACCAATTGATGCCGACTTGAAGGGCTTGGAGGCGCGTCATGCCGTGCTTCGTCAGGAACAGGAAAAGAAGAAAGCTGACGAAATAACCGATGAGGACCGCAATCAGATGAAGGAATGCGACGAGCAGATAAGCAAACGCCGCGAGGAACGCAAAGGTGTGCTTGCGGAATATGCAAAGGGAAACAATACGCTCCACCAGCTTGTTGACCTTGCTTTGCTGCAAAACAATATGCTTCGCGGAGAGGCGTTGAGCAAATTCATCTCGCGCAGCATTGACATGATTAAGTGATAACCTGTCCCGGTATTGAACAAAAATCCGCCTGTATGCTTGTTGCGTACAGGCGGATTTTTATATCCTGATTTTGATGCTATGCCTTATTTCTCTATTGCGCTTTTTACGTACTTTGTTTTTTGCCAGCTTCCCTCTGGGCGTAGGAACAAGGTGTCCTGCTCCAACGACACGATGTTGAATGTGTCGTAATACATAACTGGGTTGGCGAGCATGGCATCGCATTTTGTAAGCACAAGCTTTGCGCTTTTAATGTCCCAACTCTTGTAGCGCACGCGTTCTGGCTGTTGCGCTATTGTCCCGGCATATCCGTCCTCACCCAGGGTGAAGCCTGTGGCGGCGGGGTCTCCTATGGAGTCTCCCGTGAGCCAACGCCCAATGAGGGACGAGATGTCTATTGCCCTTACAACGCGCTTTCTGTCTTCCGAGAGAACTATTGCCACTTGGTCGCCTGTCTCGAAATTGCCTACAATAGTTCCGCGTTTTCTTGCCTGCACAATGTTGTAATGCTGCGGATCTTCGCCCGGCTTTATGAAGTCGAGTACCGAGTCGGTGCATTCAGAGCCGGCATAGCCGGTTTCAACGCTGTCTCCGTTGGAAAACGAAATTTCCGTGCTGTCGCTTTTAAGGGTTGGGTTGGATGTCTTTCCGCCGCATGACATTACGGTGGCAATCATCATGGCGCATATCGGAGTTAATATTGATTTCTGCATATTTGTTGTGATTTTCGGCAAAATTACGAATTTACTTATAAAGCCGGTGTTGAAATCCGTGCGGATTGCATAACTTCGCAACCAAAACCAATAAAAATGAACCCTTACGACATCATAGACAAATATTATAATGACAATCCCGAACTCCGCGAGTTGCTTGTTACCCACAGCCGGCTTGTTACCGAAAAGGCGTTGAAGGCCGCCGCCATGCACCCGGAACTCAAAATCGATGTGCAGTTTGTAAAGGAAGCGGGGATGCTGCACGACATCGGCATTTTCCTGACAGACGCTCCTGCAATTCATTGCCATGGGGACAAGCCGTATTTGTGTCATGGCATATTGGGCGCGGAACTGATGCGCAAGGAGGGCTTTCCGCGTCATGCGCGCGTGTGTGAGCGTCATACAGGGGCGGGACTTACGGCGGATGAGATAGAAAAGCAGAATTTGCCGCTGCCCCATATGGATTTCCTGCCCGAAACAATCGAGGAAAAACTGATATGCTATGCCGACAAATTCTATTCAAAAACACGCCCCACGGTGGAGAAAAGCGTGGAACAGGCAATGGCTTCCTTGCAAAAATTCGGCGGTGGCGGAGCGGCGCGTTTTGAGGAATGGGTCAAAATGTTCGGCTGAGTTTGGACGAAGATTTATAGAAATAACATAACGTGCAGATTTACAAGACCTTGACTTGGTTTTGCAATGTTGCGGTATGTGTTTGTCTTTCAGGGACTTGAAAGTGCGTAAAAAAGGTCTGATATAGTTTTTCCTACGTCTGATGTAGTTTTTTCTACATAGGACATAGTTTTTCTTATTTCAGACATAATTTTTCCGTTCAAAAAAATATGGAAGAAA
>CAVCON010000004.1:10274-16366 GCA_963603805.1 Oscillospiraceae bacterium | reverse complement strand
GAAGAAAACATTGCCGGCAGCGCATAATCGGTAACACTTAAAATAGGCTAAAATAGGAATTGCGCTGTTGGGAACGTGGAGAAATTAGTATTTTTGCACCGCATTTCTGAAAGTCTTTCAAATTAACGAATTGAACATAAAACAGAAAATAGTATCACTCCTTGCGGCGGCTGTGGCTTTCGTCGCATACGGCAGTATGTCTGAACGCGGCACGGTGCAAACAGGCAGTGCACCGCTTTTGCTGTTGAACGATACCGCCAAGGGGGATACGGTGCATCCAAGCACGGCAAGGCGCGACACGGTGATAGACTTTGGCGTGGCGAAAAACGACACGCTGGCAGCCGACACGGCGCGTAACGATTCTGCCAAGAAGAAAGACCCGCTCGATGCCCCTGTTGTGTATTCTGCCAGCGACTCCATAACATACGATGCCGACTCCAAGAAGGCTTTCCTCTATGGCAACGGAAACGTGAAATACGAGAACATGGAGCTGAAGGCGCAGCGCATAGAAATGAACATGGACAGTTCGCTTGTTCACGCATACGGCGAGAAAGACTCCACCGGCGTTTGGAACGGACAGCCTGTATATACGCAAGGAAGTGAGAAGTATGACAGCGAAGTGATGAGCTTTAACTTCAAGACAAAGAAGGGTTTCATCAACAACGTAAAGACCGAGCAGGGCGACGGATATATGCAGAGCGAAAGCTCAAAGCGCGCCAACGACGGCACACTGTATTTGGAGCACGCAAAATACACCACGTGCGATGCCAAGCACCCCGATTTCTATCTGGCTCTTTCGCGTGCCAAGGTGAAGCCCGGCAAGGAAGTTGTGTTCGGTCCTGCATACCTTGTGGTGGCTGACGTGCCGCTGCCGCTTGCAGTGCCATACGGTTTCTTCCCTTTCAAAAAGAAATATTCAAGCGGCTTTCTAATGCCGACATACGGCGATGACAGCCGTCGCGGTTTCTATCTGCGAAACGGCGGATATTATTTTGCGTTCAACGACTATTGGGATATGCGTCTGCTTGGCGAGATATACACCAAAGGCTCGTGGGGAACGACAATAGAGTCAACATACAACAAACGCTACCGCTATGCCGGCAACCTGTTCCTTAGTTATCAGAACACGGTGGACGGGGAGAAGAATATGCCCGACTACATGAAATCTTCGAGTTTCAAGATACAGTGGTCGCACCGCCAGGACTCCAAGTCTCTGCCCAATTCAAACTTTTCGGCGAGCGTGAACTTCGCCACCCAAAGCTACGAGCGCAACAACCTCTACTCCCTCTACAATCCGCAGCTCCTTACGCAATCCACCCGAACGAGCAGCGTTTCGTATTCACACACTTTCGAGAAATTGGGACTAACGCTTTCCACCACAACGAACCTCAACCAGAATATGCGCGATTCGACGATAGACCTCACGCTCCCGGACTTGAACATATCGCTTTCGCGCCTTTATCCTTTCCGCCGCAAGAAAATGAGTGGTAAGGAACGTTGGTACGAGAAAATATCGATGAGCTACACAGGGCAGCTGAGCAACAGGATAAGCACTAAGGAGGACAAGCTGATGCACTCCAATCTCGTGAAAGACTGGCGCAACGGAATGAACCACAGTGTGCCGGTTTCTGCAAGCTTCCAGGTGCTCAAATATATAAACGTTACGCCGAGCTTCCAGTTCTCCGACCGTATGTACACAAACAAAATAATGCGTTCGTGGGATCAGACAAACCAGACAGAGGTGAGCGACACCGTTTATGGCTTTTACAATGTGTATAACTGGTATGCGTCAGTTTCGGCAAACACAACGCTTTACGGCTTCTACAAGCCGTGGCGCAAACTTTTCGGCGACGGCATAATTGCCGTGAGGCACGTGTTGAAACCTTCGGTGTCGTATAGCTACGCCCCCGATTTCGGAACTTCGCATTACGGATACTACGATTCCTATGTCAGGACCGATGCCGACGGAAACGTGAGTACGGTAACTTATTCCCCATATTCGAGCGGAATGTTCGGAGTTCCCTCGCGTGGCAAGTCGGGAAACATCAGCATGAGGGTGTCAAACAATTTGGAGATGAAGGTAAAGAGTTCGAAAGACTCCACCGGCGAAAAGAAAATAAGCCTTATTGACGAACTTTCCGCTTCGTTGTCGTATAACACGGCGGCAAAGACAAAGCAATGGAGCAACCTGAACTCGAACATCCGACTGAAACTTTGGAAGAACTATACATTCAGCATGGCGGCGGTGTTCGCAACTTACGCCTATCAGTATGACGAGAGCGGAAGAGTGGTGGAGGGAAACCGCACCGAATGGAGCTACGGCCGCTTCGGACGCTTTCAGGGAATGTCGCAAAACCTTTCATACACTTTCAACAACCAGACGTTCAAGAAGCTTTTCGGACCAAAAGAACACGCAGACAAGGACGAGGACATAAACCAGGCAATCGAAAGCCACGATGATTATGAGGAGGACAACATAGACGACGAGGGGACAAACGACAGTAATCTTGACCCCACCTTGAAGGAAAGCGAGAACTCCGCGCAGAAAACGGCGAGCAAGAAGTCGCGTGTGGACGAGGACGGCTATAAGCGTTTCAGCATTCCTTGGTCGTTGTCGGTTAGCTACGGCGTAACGATGGCTGAAAACCGAAGCGCGAAAATCAACCCCAAGACAATGCGCTATCCATACAAATACACGCAGTCGCTGAACTTTTCCGGCAATGTTAAGATTTCAGACGGGTGGAACATAAACTTCAGTTCGGGCTATGACTTCAATTACCACCGCCTATCCATGACAACTGCGTCGCTGTCGAGGGATTTGCATTGTTTCATGATGTCCTGCTCGATAGTTTTGCGCCCATACACGAGCTACAATTTCTCATTCCGCGCCAAAACGTCAACTCTTGCTGACGCTTTGAAATGGGACAAGCGTAGCGGCTACTCCACAAATATAGACTGGTATTGATGCTGCGTCTGGTGTTTTTGCTTCTTTCTGTTTTGTGTGCCCAACTGGCGGAGGCACAAAGCGTGAATTATGACATTGCGCCCCTTGACAGGGAAGCGGTTAGCTGTGCGAAACAGGCGCAAAACGGTGTGAAGAAAAACATTGTGGAGATTTACTCTGTGGAGACAGTCAAGAAAAAACAGAATACGGAAGCCGTGCCGCCGCGCAAAAAAAAGCAGAAAAAACAAGAGCAGCCTGTTGCCGTTGCAAGCTATGCCTATACGGCAAAAGCGGCACAAGGGCATTATGATCCGAACGAGGTTCTTACCAATGGCTTTTCCGTAAGCCTGTGGGTCGCACCTTTTGCCTCGCCGGCTGCCGGTCATGGCTTCGTGATGTATCCCGCGAAAGGGCGCGACGTAAATGGCATAGGCCAGTCGCAGTGGGGAATGACGGTTGGCAAAGACTGCATCAGGGTTTATGAAAAATACGTGGAAGAAAAGCAGATACTCGAATACCGGCACAACGAAAAGGAGGATTTCTTCATTACGCTTGTATGCAGAAACGGCACTCCCGCCCTTTATGTAAACGGCGGACTTGTTGCAACAGGAGAACAGTCGGTGTATTCCCCACATCCCGCGTTCGAAGGCACAGCCGCCTGTCCGGCATCGCTGAAATTCATAGGCAAGTCAACGGCTTTCCACTATTTTCCCAAAGCACTGACGAATGCGGAGGTTCGCGGACTGTATGAAACCGAGTACGAAGAACTGCACCATGTGAAATAAACTTCATATCTTTGCAAACCAACAAAACAAAAATACAATGAAACTGAAATCTTTGATTTTATGCGCGGCGATGGCAATTCTCGCCGCTTCATGCGACAACGGCGGCGGCAACACCACCCATTACATCGGCGTGCCTTACCCATTGGGCGTGGCGTATGCAGACCAACAGGCAGACACACTTGGCGTGCAGAGTACGGATTCGTGGACGGCAACTGTTACAGACGGCGACTGGTTCACTCCCAACGAATTTTCGAAAAACATTTCCACCACCAACAGGATAGACTACAGCACATACGCACTGAACCTCCAGACAAACAACGGCGAAAACCGCAAAGCGACATTCGTTATAAAAAGCAACGGCAAAACTCTGCGCAAGACCTATGTGCAGGTGTCGTGGCTGAACATCAGCAACCCCAATCCTGTGATAATACGCAGCGACAGCACGGTTACGTCTTTGTATGACACAGAGCATTTTGCCGAATTGAAGGCTTATTATTACTTTACCCCGGACTATAAGGGTGGAAACGACAAAATCACGGCAACAATATACTCGCCTTCTGTGGAGATTGCAACGTCTGACGAATGGATAAACCTTAAGGACGGCGATGATAAATATGTGAAGTCTGTTAAGTTCGACAAACCGAGAGGTAAGGATCAATACGAGATTTCCGTGCCTGTTTTTGTAACCGAAAACAGCGGCAGCACAAAGCGCAGGGGAAAAATCACGCTGACGACATCTAACGGCATAACCCAAACGATAGATGTGCTGCAAGGTGTGAAGACAGACAAATAACATATATCCAACAAACAAGGAAAGGCGGTGATTGCGCAGGGCGCGATGCCGCCTTTTTTGCATAAGGAACGCGGTTTCGGGATTAGCAGTATTGTGGCGGATGTTTGCGCTGCGGTTTGGGCGGTGGTGTACAGAGTATGTGCCATATGCGCCACAAATATATAGACAACAATTAATCAAAGAATTGCGCCTCCGTAGGGGCGTATTGCATACGCCCTAAATTGCGCGGGTTTGCAATGTTGCGGCGGTGGGTTGCAATACGGTTCATGCGGTTGCGTACAGGGCGTATGCCATACGCCCCTACATATATACCGTATGCAATCAAAAACAACATACATCGTTTATATAATTTCCGCAAAACCAAAATCGCTTGTTTCTTCCGAAACACCCCGAAAACTACATTTGATGTAGGAAAAACTATGTCCGATGTAGGAAAAATTATGTCTGATATAATTCAAACTACATCAGACCTTTTTTCTCTCGTTGTAAACCTTTGAAAAACAAATCGTTATAAAAGAAGTGCTTTGAAGTGATATCTTTTTGGAATTCAGAGCGTTACAATGTTTTGCAATATGGGATGTTTGAAAATTATGCGTCAACGGTTTAAGAATAACGGTTGTTTTTGTAATTTTGCGGAAAGACTTGAAAATATGAACAAAAATAAAAAATCTTCCAAGCATATAAAAAGCCGGAGCGCAGCCGTCCCAAAGGCGGATGCCGCCAAAAAGAAACGCAGGTGGCTTTGGAAAATTCCATTTTACCCGCTGCTGTTTTTATTGTTGTGGATATTCTGTTCCGGGGTTTACGGCAGCGTGTTTTATATGTCCCAGCAGACAAGCTACTTTGCATGGGATGCAACTTTGATGAACTTCCTGCTGTCGCAGGATTGGGGATGGCTTTATGCAGTGGGGCGTTTCCTGCTGTTAGGCTGGCATTTCCCGATTTTGGGCGGTGCAATACTTGCCTTGATGCTCACGGTGTGCTCCTGGTTGCTTGATTACATATTTGGTTTTGCGGCAAAGCTGCGGTTTGTGGTGGTTTTGCCCCCATTTGCGTTCCTTGCATATTTTGTGGCTCTCAACTATAGCGTGAATTATCACCGTGAGACCTCGCTTCTTATGGCTGTCCCTTTTGCGGCAATGGTTGTATTGGGATTGGTTGCAGTTGTAAAGCGCATTATTTCGCACAAGAGGATGGAATGCCCTTGGAAAATTCCTGCGGGTACTAAACGCGAGTCGCTTGCCGGCAATATAGGCACAATTGTGGTGTTTGCCGCCATTACGGTATTCTGTATGTTTCAACGGGATGACTTGGTGCGCACTTGCAGAATGATGCGTATGCTCGAGAACTCCGACTGGGAGGGCATGATAGACGAAGCACTCGGGGCGCGCCGCCCATCGCGCAGTGTGGCGGCGTATTATGCTATAGCCCTTGCCGAAACAGGGCAGTTGGAAAGCCGCGCTTTTGAAATTCCTTATAATTTCCCGAGAGGCAAGGTTGTGGAAATGGACGGACAATTGAGCGACGGCATAACGATATACACGCTTGACGCTGATTTTTATGCCGGTCT
>CAVCON010000004.1:0-10163 GCA_963603805.1 Oscillospiraceae bacterium | reverse complement strand
TGCCTAATGTGTCGTATCATAACAGCATGGAGACTATCGTGAAAAACGGACCGCAGTTATTTCTTTTGAAGCGAATGGCACGTGCTGCCGCCATAAACGGAGAAAAGAGGCTTTGCTGGAAGTATCTTGCAATAATAGACCGAAATCCGTTTGAACACAAATTTGTGAAGCGGTACAAACAGTATATTGCAAACACACAGGCTATGCGCACGGAGTCGGAGTTTGCGCACGTGGTCAATAAAATGCCTGTTTATGACGATTTTGAACAAAGCTACCGTTCCCCGCTGTTCCTCGGCTACAATGTGGCTTTGCGTGAGGGGAATACCGAAGAGGCTTTTAATGCATCGGTAATGGCAACGCTTTATTCCAAGGACCTTGACGGCTTTTTTATGAGGGCGCGTTTGTTGGGCAATGCCAATTTGCCGGAATATTACAAACAGGCTGTGATGCTAAAATCGTTAAAGAACAAACAGATATTGGAATACTTCCCCACGATAGACACCCAAATGGAAATGGCAAGGCTGCGCAGTTTTGTGAAAGTGGCAAAGCCTTATCTGCGCAAAAAGGAGGAGGGCAGGAAAATACTCGGGAAAGACTGGGGGAATTACTATCCGTATTATATGTATTTTGAGAACATACCGACGGAAGAACAGATAAAGGAACAAGAACAGGAGAAAGGAGGCGTGAACTGATGAAGCGTACAATATATATAGTGTTGCTGGCGGTGCTGGCATCGTGTGGCACAAAGAATATGCCTGTAGAATATACGGATGCGGGCAGGACGGCAAACATATATCCCGATTACAAGGACGTGGTTGTGCCGCCAAACATCGCTCCCTTGAACTTTATTGTTCGGGAAAACGCGGACGGTTACGCCGTAAGGCTTTCTGCGGGAAATAGTGAAATAAATGTTTTTGCCGACAAGGACGGCAAAATCGATATTCCCGAAAAGGAATGGCACGAAATGCTCGGCGGCGCGAAAGAAAAGGACGTGTCCGTTGAAATTTACGGCAAGACAGAAAAAGGCTGGGAACGATATAAGGATTTCTGTATAACCGTTGTGGTGGAGCCGATAGACAAATATGTAAGCTACCGCCTGATAGAGCCGGGGTATGAGGTTTACAGGCAGCTTGGGCTTTACCAGCGCAATGTCTCTGACTTTAGCGTCAGCACAATTTACGAAAACAACCGCTCGTTCGACACCGACAACAACCATTGCGTGAATTGCCACAACTATCAGAATTATTCTGCCAAAAATATGCTTTTCCATATTCGCGGGAAGCACGGCGGCACAATGATAGTGCGCAACGGCGAGCCGGAGAAAATGGATATGAGCAGCGACTCCACGTTGGCGGCTGCCGTATATCCGGCGTGGCATCCCTCCAAACCGTGGGTGGTGTTTTCCTCAAATAAGACAGGACAGACGTTCCACATTCGCGACAAACAGAAAATAGAGGTTGTTGACTGGGCGTCGGACTTGGTGTTTTATGACGCGGAGCGCAAGACGATAAGCAACGTGCTGAAGACGAAAGATGCCTTGGAGACTTTCCCTTGCTGGAACTCCGACGGCACAAGGCTTTATTATTGCGTTGCCCAAGTCCCGGCATTCAATGAAATTCCCGCCTCTGAGTTGGAACGATATGTGGCAGAACATTACCGTGATTTGCGCTATAATATAATGAGTGTGGCATTCGATGCAAAAACCAAGACTTTCGGAAAACCGGAATTGGAACTGGATTGCGCGTCAATGAAAAAGAGTGCGAGCGTGCCGCGTGTCAGTCCGGACGGACGGTATCTGCTCTTCACGCTTGGCGACTATGGGCAGTTTCATATATGGCATCGTTCCGCCGACCTTTACACAAAGGATTTGCAGACGGGCGAAGTGCGCCCCCTTTCCGCAGCCAACAGCAACGATGCCGAAAGCTATCACACTTGGAGTTCAAACGGACGCTGGATAGTGTTTACATCGCGCAGGGATGACGGTTCTTATACGCGGCTTTACATTTCGTATTTCGACAAGAAGGGGCGTGAACACAAGCCGTTCCTGCTTCCGCAGCGCGACCCCGAACAAAACATTTTGCTTATGAAGAGCTACAATGTGCCGGAAATGACGAAAGACGCGGTGGAAGTGCCGGCGGAGCGTTTCAAAAGCGTGATTTACGAAACAAAAGGCTCGGCAGTGAAATATGAACCGCTTGGAAAAAACAAAGATTAAGAAGTGATATGTCAATGATAAAAAATCTGCTTGTTGCGTTTGCCCTAATTCCGGCATTGCTTGCCGCAAACAATAATGTTGACTTTGGCGAATGGTTTGAAAACAAGACATTGCGCACCGATTATATATTTGTGGGCGACAGTGCCGTACAGGAAATCTCGCTCGACGAGTTGCTTTGCCTGCCGACATGGGCAGGGCGCAGGCACAATCTTGACAGCCTTTGCGTGGCAGGGAACGGACAGATAGTGATGCGGGACTCGGCAACACGGAAAGTCATATACCGCACATCGTTTTCCTCCCTGTTCCAGGAGTGGCAGTCAACCGAGGAGGCTACACGTTTGAGACGCTCTTTTGAGAATGTGTTTCTGTTGCCCATGCCAAGGCATACGGCGGAAATCACTATGACACTTTTCGATGTACACCGAAAGCCGCTTGCCAAACTTGTCCATACGGTCAATCCCCAAGACATTCTTATACGGAGTGTCGGCAAGGCGGGCAAGCCGGAAAGCAAATATGTTTGGCGGGGTGGCTCACCTGACACCTGCATAGACATTGCCATTGTTGCAGAGGGCTATACAGTCTCTGAAAAGGAAAGATTTTACGCAAAGGCAGAGGAAACCGTGCAGTCGCTTTTTGACAGCGAACCTTTCAAGAGCTTCAAGAATCGTATAAACCTTGTTGCAGTAGCCGCCCCGTCGCAAGACAGCGGTGTGAGCATTCCCGGCAAAAGGGAGTGGAAGAACACAGCGTTGGATTCTCATTTCGACACATTCTATTCGGATCGCTATCTGACAACCTTGCATCTGAAAAGGCTTCACGACATATTGGCTGCCGTGCCATACGAGCATATCATAATACTTGCAAATACCGACAATTACGGCGGTGGCGGGATTTTGAACTCCTACACGCTGACGGCGGCTGACCACAAACTGTTCAAGCCTGTGGTGGTTCATGAGTTCGGACACAGCTTTGGGGGATTGGCTGACGAATACTATTATGATGACCAATATTCCACGATGTACCCTTCGGACACAGAACCTTGGGAGCAAAACCTTACCACCCTTGTGGACTTTGACAGCAAGTGGCGCGATATGTTGCCCCAAGCGACCAAAATTCCCACAACGCCATCGAAAAAGGAAAAGGACATATATTCGCGGATTGGGGTTTACGAGGGTGGAGGCTACCAAAGTAAAGGGGTGTATCGTGCTTTTCAGGATTGCCGTATGAAGACGAACGAAGCTCCTGCGTTTTGCGGAGTATGTCAAAGGGCCTTGCGCAGAATGATTGAGTTTTATACGGAATAATCCGCCATGAAAGAAAGGAGGATTTGCAGATATTTTCTCCTACAGCGGTTGGTGTGCAAATTATATTTGACATAGGAAAAACTATGTCCTATGTAGAAAAAATTATGTCTGATGTAGAAATTTCTACATCAGACATAATTTTTGTCTTTGCAAACCATTGACAGGCAATAACTTATAAGAAACCGACAAGATTGGGGCAACTTTTTGTAAATCAGTGGTTTAATGAAAAAAATGCCTTTACCTGCTGTTGCGCCTTGAGTTTTTTCCCTTAACTTCGTCAAGGTTTACAAGTTTGTTTACTATTGCGTATATTGTAAGTCCTGAAATTGAATGGATGTTGAGCTTGCGCGATATGTTCTTGCGGTGGGTGAGTACGGTGTTGAGTGAAATAAACAGGTTTTCCGCAATTTCCTTGTTTGTCATTCCCTTTACGGCACACGCCAGAACCTCCTTTTCCCTCGCGCTCAGCTCTTCCTTTTCTTTTTCCTTGTCGGCAATTTTCTCGCCGTGGTGCACACCTGCATTTTTCAGCTCAAGTTTTGTTATTGCTGGAATAAACAGCTTGTTTTCCACGGCACAGTGGGTGGCGAGATCGTCCTCGCAGGTGTATATGTTGAACACCACATCGTTGAGGAAGTTGATGTTTGCCGCCGGCACGCCATATTTGACGAGCAGGTTCTTGAGTTCCTTGAGTTTTGACTCAATGGCGTCATGCCCCCTTAGGTACATTTCTATCTCCTTTGATGCCGGTTCGCCCTCATCCGCAGCCGAAACACCGTTAAGCCTGTTGTTTACGTATGGGAATATGCGGTTGTTTTCAAACTGCATATGCTTGCGCACCTCGGCGGTGTAGGCGTCGTAGAATTGCAGGATAAGGAACGCCACTTCGTTTTTCTCGGAACAATCCACCGCCTCAATGAGCTTGCGGCGTATCTTGGGGAACTGGAAGTTGAGAAAGTAGTCGTGCGCGTTGCGCAGATAGTCCATAAGGGCCGGCACTTTTATTTTGTCAATAAACAATGCCGCACATTCCTCACCGTGTTTTATGAAATTGGTTACGGCAATGAATGTTCCCGTGTCCACGTTGTTGGCCTCGCAAACTTCCCTCACGGTGTGTTCGCCAACACCAAGGGGGATGCAGAAACGGCTCAGTGCCTGTAAAACTTTGGGTTCATAGCGTATCACGTCCCACATCAGGGCATTCTCGTTAAAGTATATGCTCGACATAAATTCAAATACCGTTGATTAAAACGTGTGCAAAATAAACGATTTTTTTTGTATCACAAGCTCACAACATAGGGGTATTTTATTGCTTGCCTGTGGGTATTTGTCTGTGGGGGCTGATTGCAAATGTTCTTTCGGTGTTCCCCAATGTGCAGGTTTTTTTACCTACAGGTGGGTATTGTTGGCGTTTGGGGGCGGTTATACTTTTGCACCCGAAAACAAAACAAAGCAGAGTAATGGCGATAAACTTAAAGACAACGGCAGGAATTGCGCTCGGCACAATGCTCCTTTGGGGAATGCCCACAGGTGCAGGTGCGCAGGACTATTCCGCAGCAGACAGTGTGCAGAACCACGTAAAGGGCAACCGCTTGAGCATAGGCGGTTATGGGGAGGCTGCCTATACAAGGAATTTTTACAGCGACAACGTTTTTCGTTACAACAATCCCCAGAAATATAAGAACGACCCTTCGCACGGACGCTTTGACATTCCCCATGCCGTGATATATCTTGGCTATGATTTTGGCAAAGGATGGAGCATGGGTTCTGAAATAGAGTTTGAGCATACCGGCACAGGTACGTCGCAGGAAAAGGAATTCACCGAAGGTGGTGAGTGGGAGCAGGAAGTGGAAAAAGGTGGCGAGGTGGAACTTGAACAGTTCTGGCTTCAGAAAACTTTTTTCCCGGAACTGAACGTAAGGGCAGGGCATATAGTTGTGCCTGTGGGACTGACCAACGCCCACCATGAGCCGCTTAATTATTTCACTGTTTACCGCCCCGAAGGCGAAGCCACAATATTGCCTTGCACATGGCACGACACGGGCATCAGCATTTGGGGACGTTCCGGCGACTTTAGATATGAAGTGCAAATGGTGGCTGGGCTTGACGCTTTTCTGTTCAACCGCGAAAACTGGATACAGAAAGGTGCAGGTTCTCCCTACGAATTCAAGGTTGCCAACAAATATGGTTTTGCCGCGAGGATAGACAACTACACAATTCCCGGATTGCGTTTGGGATTGAGCGGCTATCTTGGCAGGGCTATGCACAACTCTTTCCCGCACGAACTCGAGGGAAAAGATGAAAACAATAACACGAAAACCTATGACAAGATAAAGGGGAATGTGGCGGTAGGCTCGTTCGACTTTACATTCAACAAATACAATTTCGTGGCACGCGGAAACGTTGACTACGGTTATGTGGGCAACGCCGCAGTTATCAGCGACATAAAGCGCAACAATGCAGCCAACAATGCGCCATATCAAAAAACTCCTGTGGGAAAGAACGCCATCTCTGTTGGTGTGGAAGCCGGCTATGACGTGTTTTCGCAAATCGAGAGCTTGCGCAGCAAGGAGCAGAAGCTGTATGTGTTCGGGCATTACGAATACTATAATTCCTATATGCCTTCCAAGCAGCAACCGCCCTATGAATACACAAAAAAGATACGAGTGGCGTGCGGCTTGAACTATTACCCAATCCCGCAGATAGCCGTAAAGGCGGAATATTCGAAACGCTTTTTGCGCTCGCAGTACAACAATGAACCGTCTGTGTCTTTGGGCGTGGCATACGAAGGGTTCTTCCTTTGACAAAATGTAACAACAAATCAAAATACAAAAACAGATGAACAATTTGAAAAAGATTCCCGCACTTTTGCTTTGCGGTGCGGCATTTGCATTCGGCTTCTCATCGTGCAGCGATGACAACGGGGGCAACGGAGGCTCAAGCGAAAAGAAAGAGCTGATGAGCCAGGTGCTCACGCAATATGTAAACAACACCGTTTATACCACCTATGCAAAACTTGCTGATGAAACGAGCAACCTTTATGACAAGTTGAGGGCGGCGAAAAACAAGATGGTGGCCGATCCGAGCACTTTGAAACAGGAGGATATTGACGAAATTTGCGAGACATTCATTAAGGCGCGTGCATATTACGAGGAAAGCGAGGGCTTCCTTTATGGCGCAGCCACAGACTTTGGAGTTGACCCGCACATCGACACTTGGCCATTGGCTGTAACGACATTGGCAGGTCAGCTTTCAAACAAAAATCACATGGCAATAATGAGCGGCGATGATGATGACGCTATAGCTTTTGCCGGCAGCAGTCTCGGTCAGGAACTTCTCGGCTTCCACGGAATAGAGTTCATTATTTTCCGCAACGGAGCTAACCGCACGGTGGCGGATTTCCTTGGCGAGGAGCAGGATCAGGCATTCAAGAGCCTGAATGTCCATGTTACGGGCAAGGAGGAGCTGATTTATGCTACGGCAGTTGCAGGCGACTTGCGCGACAGGTGTTGGCAGCTTGAAGTTTCCTGGAATGAAAACGCCCCACAGGCTCATGTGGACCGCGTGGAAGAGCTTGAACTTCCTTACACCGTGAGTGGCGGCTCCTATTCCTATGGAAAGAATATGCTTCAGGTAGGAAAAGCCGGCAGCACTTATGTAACGTTGCAGGAGGCTATGGTTACAATTATCAAGTCGGGGTGCGAAAATATTTGCGATGAGGTGGCAAATGTGAAGATAGGCAACCCCTACGGCAATGGTAAGGAACCGGACCCCAACTATATAGAGTCGCCTTACAGCCAGCGTTCTTTCATCGACTTCAAGGATAACATTATAAGCATCCAGAACTCTCTTTACGGCGGACGTCCGGAAAACCGCGACCAGAGCAAGTCGATAATCCAGTACATGAAGGAGCATAATTACAGTGGCTTGGCAAAGCTTGAGAGCGATATGACGGCGGCAATCCAGGCTCTGGAAACTTGCCAGAACTCTCTTACAGGCGGCTTTGTAAACAACATCAAAGACCCGCTCGTTGGCAAGGCGCAACTTGCGGTACAGGCTCTTGACGATGACTTGAACAACGCGGCAGACTGGTTTGCAAAACAATAATCATACACATACATTCAAGATTACGGTATCGGGGACAAAATTCCCGATACTATTCTTGTTAAAAGGGATAATACTAACATTAAACAAATAAAGACGATGAAACTTAGAAAACTATGCGTTTTCGCCTTTGCCGGCGTCGTGGGCATGGGGCTGTTCTCGTGTAGCGATGACAACAACGGCGGCGGTGGAAACTCCGGAACTGATGCGGATTATAAATATAAAGCCGTAGGGAATTTTTCAAAAGAGGAATGGTATCCTGGCGGTGAACTCGGAACTACAGACAATGTTTCCGCCGGTTGCTACCAAGACGAAACTCCTGCTACAGAGCAGTTGGGACTTATGAGCGAGTTCAAAAAGGGCGAAGCTTTGTTCGAACGCAATTTCAACAGCAACACTGCGCCTTTTAACGGTCTCGGTCCTGCCGCTTTGAGAAAGTCGTGCCTCGACTGCCATCCGGGCTATGGACACGGGAAACGCCAGGAAGGCACATACCGTTCGGTGTTCGGCAACGGTTATCTGCTTGCAATTTACACCCCTGACGACGGGGCGAACAGCAATGACGGAAATTATATCACAGAGGTAACTGGAATGCCCCAGACATTGGCAACAACACCGTTCCTGCCCCCTATAGACGAAAGTCGGATTACCATAGAGTGGAAAAACGTTACGGCAATGGAGAGCGGTCTTGCCATGCGTTTCCCTGATAATGGTGAAACTTTTGAACTTACATACCCCGAGGTGAACATTCCAAAAGAAGCGTTCAACACCTATCCCCAGCCCGACAATATCGCCGTGCGTTTGGAATCGACGATAGGCGTTATAGGAACAGGGTTGCTTGATGCCATACCCGAAGACTCACTCAAAGCACAGTATGCCGCCGAGGCGCAACATATTGAGCTTAACCCGAAATTTTGGGACAAGGATGCAAACGACTGGGCTGCCGGTGCATGGTACACTCTTGCAGACGGCAAGAAAGCTATAAAGCGTTTCACGTATGCCCTTACACGTGCCTCGCTGCAAGACGGTCCCGGGGCGAACGCAATATGGAACATTACAAACGTTTCGCGTAGCGACCGCCCCTATCTCTACACAACGGATGCCTGGGCTGAGGCTATGTCGAAAAATCCATCGGTTATAAGTGCCATAAAGGCTGACCCGAATTCCCCATATCATGCAGACGGTACGGACGAGGGCATTGCCAATGCGGTAAAGACGCTCCTTTCACCCAAGACCAACCAGTTCGACAACGACATTCATAATTTCTCTCCCGAAATGTCGGATGACAGCTTTTACGCGTTTTTGGTGTGGCATCGCGGTTTGTCGATTCCACGTGCGCGAAATCTGAACGACAAGGAGGTGCAACGCGGCAAGAAGATTTTCAACCAGATAGGCTGCGCCACCTGCCACCGTCCGTCATGGACAACTGGCGAGGACAACTATTGGGCACCGGCTTCCATTGGCGGACGTCCGTTGCCTAAATATCCCAACCAGAAAATATTCCCTTACAGCGATATGTTGCAGCACAGGCTTCACATGGTGAATGACATACATGGTTCATGGTGTCGTACTACGCCGCTTTGGGGACGCGGACTCTCGCTGGCAAACACTGGTGCAGAGGAACGTATGCACGACTGTCGCGCAAAGAATGAGGTGGAAGCCATTATGTGGCACGCTTACAGCAAGAAGAGCGATGCTTACGAGTCGGCTTTCAAATTCTATAATCTGAAAAAGCGCGACCGCGATGCGGTTGTCAAATTCCTGAGGTCTATCTAAAGTAGAAGGTTTTAGATAAAAGTGAAACAGTCATGGCGAAAAAATCCGTCATGACTGTTTTTTTATGTCAGTATTCTGACTTTATTGTGATACGCAGATGTTGGCGCGAAAAAACATCTGATGTAGAAAAAACTATGTCCGATGTAGTTTTTCCTATGTCCTATGTAATTCAAATTATATCTGATATAATTTTGACCACATATAATTGGCTGTAAACCAAAACAATAATAAGTTTGCCTACAAAGGATGTATGTTGCTGAAATTAAGATTGTTATCGTATGGCGACAAAAAATGCCGCTTAGTTATGCGTTATTGCCAGTCCGCCTTCGCTTGTCTCTTTATATAGCGAGGGCAGGTCGTGTCCTGTTTGCTTCATTACTTCAACCACGCGGTCGAACGACACGCTGTGCACACCATCTGTAAACGAAGAATAAAGGTTTGAATCCAAGGCGCGCAATGCGGCATAGGCGTTCCGCTCGATGCACGGAATTTGCACAAGTCCGCACACCGGATCGCAGGTCATGCCAAGATGGTGCTCCAACCCCATTTCTGCAGCATATTCTATTTGCGAAAGACTTCCGCCAAAAAGCTGGCTCGCCGCCGCTGCCGCCATTGCGCACGCCACACCCACTTCGCCTTGGCAGCCGACTTCCGCTCCTGATATAGAGGCGTTCTCTTTCACAATGTTGCCGAAAAGTCCGGCTGTGGCGAGCGCACGCAAAATGCGCGTGTCCATGAACTCCTTTGTGTTTTGCAAATGATAC
>CAVCON010000003.1:0-29873 GCA_963603805.1 Oscillospiraceae bacterium | reverse complement strand
CAATAAAGTATATATAATATATTTTATTGTTAATCAGTATGTTAAAGTTGCTCTGCCGGCGATGCTTCGCGTTCATGGAGCTGCGAGTAGAGGTTCTCTCCCTTTTTGTTTCCGAGTATTTGCTGAAGTTCTGCAAGGTTCGCGCTTTTTACTCTCTTTACGCTTCCCAACTTACTGAGCAACAGTGTTTTTGTTTTAGGACCTATGCCGTTTAAGTCGTCAAGTTCAGATTTTAGGGCGCGTTTGCTGCGTTTTTGTCTGTGAAACGTTATGGCAAAGCGGTGAACTTCATCCTGCATCCGCGTGAGCAGACGGAATAGGGCAGTGTCCTGTTTTAATCCGATGACCATCGGCGGAAAACCGTAAAGAAGTTCGTGCGTGCGGTGGCGGTTGTCTTTGGCAAGACCTGCAATGGGGATTTTTAGGTTCAGTTTGTCCTCGACAATTTCGCGCACCACTTCCATCTGTCCCTTGCCACCATCGGTAATTATAAGGTCGGGGAGGGGAGTGTTTTTCTCTTTGGCGCGTGAATAACGGCGAAAAACAACTTCTTTCATCGAGGCGTAATCGTCAGGTCCTGCAACGGTGCGGATGTTGTATTTGCGGTATTCTTTTTTGGCTGGTTTCAGTTTTTCAAAGACAACACAAGCTGCCACGGCATCTGTTCCCGAGATGTTTGAATTGTCGAACAGTTCAATTCTGAAAGGCGGTTTTTCAAGATGAAGGTCATCTTGTATCTCTTTCATCAGGCGCATGTTTTTTTGCTCGGGATTAAGCTTTTCCGATTGCTTGAGGCGGTCGAACTTATACTCTTTAACGTTTAATTGTGAGAGTTTTAGCAGCTTATAGCGGTCGCCTCTTTGTGGAATGGAGAAGCTTACGCCGTTCAGTTCTATGTCAACAGGGAAAGGTACTATAATTTCTTTTGCCTTGCTGCCGTAACGCTCGCGCATTTCCACTATTCCCATTTCGAGAAGTTCCTCATCACTCTCGTTAAGACGCTTTTTGTATTCAAACGTAAAGGCCTGGTTTATCATTCCTTTCGTAACGTGCATATAGTTTATGTATGCGGCGTTTTCATCGCTTTCAATGGTGAAAACATCCACATTGTTCATCACGTTTGATACGACCTCGCTTTTGGCGCAGTAGTTTTCGATTAAATCATATTTTTTCTTGATTTCAGCGGCTTCTTCAAAGCGCAATTGCTGTGCAAGGACTTCCATTTCTGCACGCATTTTGCATTGCAATTCCTTGGTGTTGCCATTAAGGATCTCTCGCGCTTCGGCGATTAGTTCAAGATATTCCTTTTGTGTTTGCCGTCCTGTGCACGGCGCGAGGCAGTTCTTTATGTGCCATTCCAAACATTCCTTGTAATTGCCGCATCTTACGCCTTCCATTGTCATTTTCATGGCGCACAACCTTGGATGTACGACTTTTTTTATAAGGTCGAGCAGGGCGTACATTGTTTGTATGTGCGAATAAGGCCCGAAATATTCCGAACCGTCGTGTAATCTTTTTCTCGTCTTGATGATTCTGGGAAAATCTTCTTTGGTGATGCAGATTGAAGGATAGGTTTTGTCGTCTTTCAGCAGGATGTTGTAGTGCGGCTTATACCTTTTGATTAGGTTGTTTTCCAATAAAAGCGCGTCTTCTTCGCTCCTTACCACAATATATTTTATGTCGCGTATCTTGCTTACGAGAATATGCGTTTTTAGGTTCGGCTGCTCTCCTTTGAAGTACGAGCTGACGCGACGTTTAAGCTTTTTCGCCTTGCCTACATATATTATTTCGCCTTTTTCGTTGAGGTATTGGTAACAGCCGGGGGAGTCGGGGAGATTGTCAACAATTCCCTTCAAATACTCAAGCCGTTTGTTGTTTTCCTCTTTTGTCATCGTTTTTGCCGCATCAGATTACGAGCAGACTTTGTATGTCCACATTTGCAGGAAGTGCCTTTCTGCCATTGGGACATTCGCTTTTAAGCTCGAAAATAAAGTTCAAAAAAACTTCTTTTGGCGAGAATTTTTCTACGAGGTTATATGCCGCTTTCATTGAACCGCCAGTTGCCAATAGGTCATCGTGAATTAAAACTACATCATCGTTTTTAATGGAATCTTCCTGTATTTCTATTTCGTCGAAACCATATTCCTTTTCGTATTTTTCGCTTTTTGTCCCTCCTGGCATCTTGCCTTTTTTGCGGCACATCACAAGTCCGGCATCCAATTTTTCGGCAAGAATTGACGCCAATATGATGCCGCGCGTCTCAACTCCCACTACTTTTGTAATGCCTTTGTTCTTGTATCTCCGATATAGTTCTTCGCCCAATTCACGTATAACTCCGGCATCGGTGAAAAGGAAGTTTATGTCTTTATATTGTATTCCTTTTTTCGGAAAATCGGGAATGTTTCGCAAATGTTCAAGCACGTATTTCTCGTTCATAATAAGGCTTTTTGAATGTTTTGTGATAAATATTGTTTCACGTGGAACTGGAGTAAAACTTTAAGTGATTTCTTGTGTTCACCGCTTCATTAGGACTAAAAGTACGCTTATATCGCTGGGAGAAATTCCTGGAATGCGGCTCGCTTCTGCGAGGGTTTCA
Organism: Oscillospiraceae bacterium; assembly: GCA_963603805.1. Classification (GTDB taxonomy): domain Bacteria; phylum Bacteroidota; class Bacteroidia; order Bacteroidales; family Bacteroidaceae; genus UBA6398. The sequence goes on along the minus strand of CAVCON010000003.1, from coordinate 27,277 downwards.
GGATTTATTCTTTCGAGTTTTTGGCGTGCTTCTATCGTGAGCTGTTTTATTTGGGAATAATCGAAACGCCCTCGGATTTTGATGTCCTCCAAACGGAGAACTTTTTCCGCAAGTTTGCGTTCGCGTTCAATATATCCTTTGTATTTTATTTTTACTTCGGCGGCTTCGCACGCTTCTTTGCATTCTCCGTTTTCACCTTCCATAATTTTTTTCAGCGGGGTGATGTACTTTGACAATTTCTCCAAATTTATTTGCGGACGGTTTATGAGTTCTGAAAGACGTTCTGAGAATTCTATTTTTGTAGTTCCCATTTCAACGAGCGCATCGTTTATTTCTTTCGGTTTTGCTTTGGTGCGTTCGCAGTAATCTATAATGCTGTTTGCGATTTTCTGCTTTTCCTGGTATTTTCTCCAGCGTTCTTCGCTGATTGTCCCATATTCCTTTGCCTTTGGAGTCAGTCTTTCGTCAGCGTTGTCCTGGCGCAGAAGAATACGGAACTCCGCACGGGATGTAAACATGCGGTATGGCTCGTCAACGCCTTTTGTTACCAAATCGTCGATAAGCACTCCGATGTATGCCTCATCGCGGTGCAGGACGAGCGGTTCTGCGTCCTTCACTTTTTGTGCGGCGTTTATTCCGGCGATTATTCCTTGTCCCGCCGCTTCTTCATATCCTGTTGTCCCATTCACCTGTCCTGCGAAGAAAAGCCCCTCAACGATTTTCGATTCGAGCGAGTGGTTTAGCTGCGTGGGGTCGAAGAAGTCGTATTCTATGGCATATCCGGGGCGGTAGGCTTTGGCATTTTCAAAACCCTTTATGTGGCGTATTGCTTCAAGCTGCACGTCAATTGGCATACTTGAGGAGAAGCCGTTAAGGTACATCTCGTGGGTTGACGTGCCTTCGGGTTCGAGGAAAAGAGGGTGGTGGTCGCGGTCGGGAAATGTAACGAGTTTTGTTTCTATGCTCGGGCAATAACGTGGTCCGATGCTTTGAATTTGTCCGTTATATAATGGCGAGTCGGCAAGACCGCTTCTAAGTATTTCGTGAACGGTTTCGTTTGTGGAGCACAGCCAGCAGGTGAGTTGCGGAAGACTTCTGCTTTCGGTTATATATGAGAAGCGGTGGAAATCGTTTTCGCCCTCCTGCACTTCAAGCTGCGAGAAGTCTATGCTGCGTGCGTCTATTCTAACAGGTGTCCCTGTTTTCATCCTGTCTGAATGTATTCCGTGGCGTGTTATTGACTCTGTAAGATGAGCCACTGCCGGTTCTGCGCAGCGTCCGCCCGGAACTTTTTTGCGCCCTATATGCATAAGTCCGTTCAGGAACGTTCCGGCGGTTATCACTACGGCTTTGGCATTAATCCTCACGCCCCATTGCGTTGCCACTCCCACGGCTTTTCCGTTTTCCACGATAAGTTCCTCCACTTGGTCCTGCCAAATGTCGAGGTTGTCGGTGTTTTCGAGAATCCTGCGCCATTCCTCGCTGAACTTCATGCGGTCGCACTGCGAGCGCGGACTCCACATGGCCGGGCCTTTTGAGCGGTTCAGCATACGGAACTGTATTGCCGTGCGGTCGGTAACAATTCCAGTATAGCCTCCGAGCGCGTCGATTTCGCGCACAATCTGTCCTTTGGCTATTCCGCCTATTGCCGGGTTGCAGCTCATCTGTGCTATTTTCGCCATGTCCATTGTTACGAGACAGGTGCGGCATCCGCATCTTGCCGAGGCGCTTGCCGCTTCACATCCGGCGTGGCCCGCCCCAACCACAACTACGTCATAATTCAAGTTCATCATAATCTTTTGGCAGTGCGCCTTTGTCCGTGGCGCAGAATCATGGCAAAATTAATTCAAAATAATGAAATCCATAGTTTTTTGCGTTTGCGCAAAGCGCACAAGGGGAAGAATAATGTTTTTTGTACGATATTATTTGTTTGGCAACCAGAATATTACGTAGCGAAAAGCACGTCGCTTTACTTTAATTTCAAAAAAAGAGTTTTTGCAGGTTGCACGTGGAACATCTGCGTTTTGTCTTAGGGCCGTAGCGCGTATTCTTCACTAAATCATTACCTTTGCACCCGATTTTATAAGTTTACGTAAATTGAAGACATTTGAAGAGCTCGGATTGGAGCCCGAATTGATTAAAGCCATTGACGAAATAGGCTACGAAAGCCCCATGCCTATTCAAGAGGAAGTGATTCCGTACTTATTGGGTGAGGGTAATGATGTGATTGCGCTTGCGCAAACGGGGACTGGCAAGACTGCCGCATACGGTCTGCCCCTTTTGCAGAAAGTGCAGAAAGACAAGGACGGCGTTCAGGCCGTAATCCTAAGCCCCACCAGGGAGCTTTGCCTGCAAATTGCAGACGACTTGAAGGAATATTCAAAATATCTTGACCACATACACGTTCTCGCCGTTTACGGAGGCGCGGACATTGGCGGCCAAATAAAGGCGTTGAAGAAAGGGGTGCAGATAATTGTGGCTACTCCCGGACGCCTCATAGACCTTATGGAGCGCAAGGCCGCCAAGCTCGACTGCGTGGACAACGTAGTGCTTGACGAGGCTGACGAAATGCTCAACATGGGTTTCACCGAGAGCATTGACGCAATTCTTGCCGGTGTGCCCAAAAACAGGAACACGCTGCTTTTCTCCGCCACCATGAGCCGCGAAATCGAGAAGATAGCCCGCAACTATCTCACCGACCCCAAGGAAATTGTTGTCGGCTCGCGCAACGAGGGGGCTGAAAAGGTAAACCACGAATACTACCTTGTCCACGCCCGCGACAAGTATGCCGCCCTGAAGCGCATTGTTGACTACCAGCCCAAGATATACGCCATAGTTTTTTGCCGCACCCGAATGGAAACCCAGGAGGTTGCCGACAAGCTGATACAGGACGGCTATAACGCCGAAGCCCTTCACGGAGAACTTTCGCAGGCGCAGCGCGACCTCACTATGCAGAAGTTCCGCCAGAAAAGGGTGCAGCTTCTTGTGGCCACCGACGTTGCGGCACGCGGTCTTGACGTGGAGGAACTCACCCACGTTATAAACTACGGCTTGCCCGAGGACATAGAAAGCTACACCCACCGCAGTGGGCGCACAGGGCGTGCCGGAAAGCGCGGAACATCGATTAGCATCGTCCACCTGCGCGAAAAGGGCAAGATACGCCGCATAGAGAAGGAGATAGGCAAGAAGTTTGTGCGCGGACAACTGCCCACGCCAAAGGAAATCTGCACAAAGCAGCTTTATAACGTTATAGACAAACTTGAACGCACGGAGGTTGACGAGGAGCAGATAGCTCCGTTCATGCCCGAGGTGATGCGCAAGCTCACGTGGATGGACAAGGACGACATCGTGAAGCGCATCGTGGCTTCGGCGTTCGGGCGTTTTGTGGACTATTACGCCAATGCCCCCGAGATAGTCGAGCCTGACGACAAGAATGCGCGTGAGGATGATGGCGGAGAGGGCAAAAGCTCGCGCCGCGACCGCCGTTCGCGCAAGCAGGGTGGCGGCAAGGGCGGAAAGATTACGCCCGAGAAAGGCTACAAACGCCTTTTTATCAACCTTGGCAAGCGCGACGGTGTGTATGCCCGCGAGATTATAGGCATGATAAACAAGTATGTTGGCGGAAGCGTGGACATTGGACGCATAGACCTCACCACAAGCTGCTCGTTCTTCGAGGTTCCCGAGGGCGATGCGCCGGATGTGCTGAAAAGTTTCAAGAAAGCCAGCTACAAGGGCCGCCGTGTTGTTGTTGATGATGCCGAAGCCACTGGCACAAAGCATTCCGACAATGGCGGTGCCGGGAAACGCCGCTCAAAGGGCGGGGAGAAATTCCGCGATGAGGCTCCGAAAAAGAAAAAGGGCAAGAAGCGCGATGATTTCCAGGACGACGGTTTTGTGAACACCAAGAGGCACGCCAAGGACGATTGGAAGAAATTTTTCGAGCATTGACAGCGTAAAGGCTGATGCTCGTGTTTCGTTTGCAGAATGCAGACAGCCAACGAATTGTAACCTTGTAGAGGCGTATTGCATACGCCCGAATTGCGCCGCTTTTGCAATGTTGTGGCGGCGGTTTGCGATGCGGTTCAAGCAGTGGTGTACAGGGCGTATGCAATACGCCCCTACAATTATCGCAAAACCATAACCGCGCATTCTTTTACAAACACCCAGAAAATTACATCGGACATGGAAAAAACTATGTCCGATGTAGTTTTTTCTACATAGGACGTAGGAAAAATTATATCAGACCTTTTTTTCGCCGTTACAAGCCGCTGAAAAACAAAAACTTATAAGTAAAATCCCGATAAAGGGCAAATATTTGCAAACCAAGCGGTTACGTTAAAATCGCTCCTTTTGCATAAACCGTCTTTCTGTGGCGGATAAAAAATATCTTTTCCTGATGCGCCTTGTTTCTCAATAAATCGCTATTTTTACACCAAATAATCATATCAATGACACTGAAACGCATAATCCTCGCCTTTTCTGTTATTGCGGCGTCCTTTGTGGCGGCAAGCGCACAGCGTGTGAACTTCACCATAGGCGGAGGCATTTCAACCCATAGCGGAAGCTCCACCGACAATGTGGGGGCTTTCAAGCTCGGGGCTTCATACGAATACGAAATCCCCGGCAACTTCAGCATCGAGCCGGGCGTGTTTTTCTATGCCAAGGGCTACAAGGACAAGAACGAGAGCGTGTATATGCGCGACGACAAGGGCAACATCGTGAACGGCGAGGACGGCAGCCCGCTCATGGGAGTGAAGAACGTAAGCACAAGCAAGTTTTACGTGGAGGTGCCGGTTATGGCAAACTACTATCTTGAGGTCGCGCCGCTTCACTATATCGAGTTTTCGGCAGGTCCTTACGCCGCTGTCGGAGTGGGCGGCAAGCGCAAGACGCGCGGCGACACCGATCAGGACTTGCCCGACCGCTTCTATTACGAAAAGTCCACCTTCAAGGAGAAAGGCACAAGGCGTTTCGACTGCGGCGTTTCGGCGGGTGTGGCATACGAGTTCAACCGCATTTTCGCTGTAGGGGCGCAGGCCGATTTCGGTTTCATGAATTTCCGCAGCAATGGCGGCAGGAACATATCGGGAATAGTAACCTTCAGCTACCGCCTGAGGCTTGACCAGTAGCGCGGCTTTCATACAGGGAATGAACAATTTAATACCATAGGCAATTATGACAGACTTTCTTATGACATACCAATGGGAAATGTGGGCTGTTGTGGCTCTCATGTTCCTTGTGCTCGAACTCACTGCGGGCGACTTTTTCATGCTCTGCCTTGGCGCGGGGGCTGTGTGTTCCGCCGTGTCAGCCTCTTTGGGCTGCGGGTTCGGCGTGTGCCTCGCCGTGTTTGCGGTGGTGTCGGTGGCGTGCCTTTTCTTCCTGCGCCCCAAGGCTTTGAAGCGTTTCGGGCAGAGAAAGACGCGCAAGAGCAACGCCGATGCGCTCGACGGCAAAACCGGCGTGGTGAGAGAGGAGATAAAGTCCGGCGGCTACGGCTACGTGGCCATCGACGGCGATATGTGGCGCAGCATGTCGGCCGACGGCGCGGCGGTGGCTGTTGGCACAAAGGTGATTGTGCTTTCCCACGAAAGCATCATACTCACCGTGAAGCCCCTGACGGCAGAATGAAAACACGAATGTAAACAATAAAAACATAACACCATGCTTTACGTATTTATAGCACTCGTTGTTCTTGCCATTATAACTGTGGCAAAGAGCATAACAATCATCCCGCAGTCGAGCACCAAGATAATAGAACGCCTTGGACGTTACCACGCAACGCTCAATCCCGGCATAAACATCATAATGCCGTTCATCGACAAGGCGCGCACAATAATCGTGATGAGGAACAAGCGTTATTACTATTCAAACGAGATTGACCTGCGCGAACAGGTTTACGACTTCGACAAGCAGAACGTGATAACCAAGGATAACGTGCAGACCGAAATCAACGCGCTGCTCTATTTCCAGATAGTCGATCCGTTCAAGGCCGTTTACGAGATAAGCAACCTGCCCAACGCCATCGAAAAGCTCACCCAGACAACGCTCAGAAACATCATAGGCGAAATGGAACTTGACGAAACCCTCACCTCGCGCGACACCATAAACACCAAGCTCCGCGCCGTGCTCGACGATGCCACAAACAAATGGGGCATAAAGGTGAACCGCGTGGAACTTCAGGACATCACGCCGCCGCGCAGCGTGCTCCAGGCGATGGAGAAGCAGATGCAGGCCGAGCGCAACAAGCGTGCCGAAATCCTCAACAGTGAGGGCGAGAAGCAGAGTGCCATACTGAAGTCGGAAGGCGAGAAAATGGCTACAATCAACCGCGCCGAGGCTGAAAAGCAGCGCGAAATCCTAAATGCCGAAGGCGTTGCCGCAGCAAAGGTGAAGCAAGCCGAGGCCGAGGCAAAGGCTGTGCAACTCATTACCGAGGCTGTGGGCAAATCCACAAACCCGGCAAACTACCTGCTTGCCCAAAAGTACATACAGATGCTACAGAACGTGGCGAGCGGCGACAAGACAAAGACCGTTTACCTGCCCATCGAGGCGACCAATATGCTTGGTTCGATAGGCGGCATAAAGGACCTTTTCAAGGTTGAATAAGACTTGGGACAAAACAAACTATAATAGAAATCCATGAAAAATATATCAAGACGACAGTTTTTGAAAGACAGCCTCATGGGAGCGGCTGCTTTCGCCATAGTGCCGGGAAACGTGCTCGGCAAAACCTACGGCTTCAAAGCTCCGAGCGACAAACTCAACATTGCCGGCATTGGCGTTGGCGGAGTGGGGCGGCGCAACATGATGAACATGAACACCGAGAATATCGTTGCCCTTTGCGACGTTGACTGGAAGTATGCCATGAAGACGTTCAACGATTACCCCAAGGCAAAACGCTTCAAGGATTGGCGCGAAATGTTCGACCGTATGGGCAAGAGCATCGACGCTGTGATGATAGCCACCCCCGACCACACCCACGCCGTAATAGCCGCCCACGCAATGACCCTCGGCAAGCACGTTTACCTGCAAAAGCCGCTCACGCACTCGGTTTACGAGGCAAGGCTGCTCACCAAGCTCGCCAAGAAGTACAAGGTGGCGACGCAGATGGGAAACCAGGGAAGCTCTTTCGAGTGGAACAAGCGCGTTGCCGAATGGATTTGGGCTGGAGAGATAGGCGAGGTGCGCGAGGTGCATTGCTGGACCGACCGCCCCATTTGGCCGCAGGGCTTGATGAAGCCCACCGACACCCCTGCCGTACCCGACACGCTCGACTGGCCTTTGTGGATAGGCCCTGCCGAGATGCGTCCCTATCATCCCTCGTATTGCCCGTGGAACTGGCGCGGCTGGTACGATTTCGGCACAGGGGCTTTGGGCGACATGGCTTGCCACATTATGGACCCCGCAGTGCTTGCGCTCGGTTTGAAATACCCCACGAAAGTTATCGCTTCGTCAACCCTCAGCAACCTTTATTCACCCCCATATGCCGAGACAATAACATATACATTCCCGGCTCGCCCCAAGAAGGGCAATGTAGAGATGCCCGAGCTGAAGCTCACGTGGTATGACGGCGGACTTATGCCCCCGCGCCCCGCAGAACTTCTTGACGGCGAAATGCTCGGCGATGAAAACGGCGGCATTCTGATAATCGGCTCAAAGGGAAAGATTATGACAGGGTGCTATGGCATGAACCCCACGCTGCTTCCGAAGAGCCGCATGAAGGATTTCAAAGACCCCACGCCGCAACTCCGCCGTGTGATAACGAGCGACGTGGCAAGCATCTGGGACTCCAACGCCCACGAGCAGGACTGGATTCGCGCCTGCAAGGAGTCGGCGAAAAACCGTGTGCCGACGTGTTCCGATTTCGAGTTCTCCGGACCGTTCACCGAAATGGTGGACATGGGCGTTATGGCAACGCGCCTCGCCGGTCTCACAGGTCTCCACAAGGAATTGAAGTGGGACGGCGAAAACATGAGGTTCACCAACATTTCCGCCAACGACAAGGTGAAGATTGTGAATTACGACGACTTCAAGGTTATAGACGGCGACCCGCGCTTCGACCGCAGGTATGCCGAGTTCAGTGCGCTCGACCTCGTTAACGAATGGATTAACCACACTTACCATAACGGCTATTCCCTGTCGCCGATGCCAAAAGACTGAAAGCCATGAAGCGTTTGCTGTATATACTCGTGCTGCTTGTGCTGCCGCTTTCCGTGGCGGGCAAGACAAAGGCCGAAAAGCTGGGGTGGAAGCTCGTCGTGCAGACGTGGACATTCCACAATACGGATCTTTGCGCCACAATCGACAAAACCGTTGAGCTTGGCGTGAAGTACCTTGAGGTTTTCCCGGGGCAGCGTCTCGGGGGAAAATGGGGCGACAAGCTGTTCGACTACAACCTTGACGCCGCCACCTGCAAGGAACTCCGCAAATACGCCGCCTCGAAAGGCGTGAGGATTGTCGGCACAGGCGTTTTCGTCCCCGGCAAGTCGGAGGAATGGCAACGCGAGTTCGCCTTTGCGAAAGCAATGAAACTTGAATACATATCCTGTGAACCCGCGCTCGGAGACTGGGATATTGTGGAGAGCCTCGCAAGGAAAACCGGCATAAAGGTATCTGTGCACAACCATCCCAAACCCTCTGCGTATTGGAATCCGATGAATCTTCTCGGGGCTATAAACGGCAGAAGCCGGCTCGCAGGCTCTTGCGCCGATGTGGGACACTGGCTGCGCTGCGGGCTTATGCCGGTGGAGTGCATGAGAGTTCTCGACGGCAGGATTGTGAGCCTCCACTTCAAGGACATAGTTGACGGCGGCGACCCCGAAGCAATGCATGACACCGTTTGGGGCGAGGGGATTATAAAGATGCCTTCGCTGCTGCGCGAGCTGAAGCGGCAGAAATTCAAGGGGTGGTTTGCCATTGAGTACGAGTATAATTGGGACAACTCCATGCCCGAAATAAAGAAAAGCATAGAAAACTTCAACCGCATGGTGGAGGAGTTGCGCTGAAACGGCATACGCTTTTCAAGGCGTTAAACTATAATAAAAAACATCCTCAAAGGGGGGCGATTGTGCCGCTTTGGGGGTGTTTTTGTTTTCATTCGCATGATTTTTGGCTTCAAACAAACTTACTTTTTCCGTAAATGCCTATATTTGCGCAGAATTAGCAAAACTAACAAATGAAAATCAGGAATATTTTAATTGCTTCGGCTTTTGTCGTAAGCTTGCAGGTTTCCGCCACAGACGTTTACGTTTATATGGCTGGCAACTATGTTCCCGTGGCGTCCCTTGGCAACATCCGCAAGATTATCAACGGCGACACCCAGACGACACTTATCTCGGCGAAAGGGGACACTGTAACGGTGGATAACTCCGCTTTCACTTACATCACGTTCCACCGCACTTCGATTCCTGTGGGAATTGAAAGCGCAAAGTCAGAAAGCCTGAAGATAACCTACGAGGGCGGGGCAGTGCGCGTGAGCAATTCCACCACGCCCAAGAACATTTCGCTCATATCCTCCGACGGGGCTGTGTTTGCAAGCATAACGCCTGCCGACCGCGACGTTGTTGTGTCCACGGCAGGAATACCGGCGGGAGTGTATGTGGTGAGGGTGATTACTGCCGACGGCAAGAAACTTACAAAGAAAATCATCAAGAAGTAAACGACTATGAAAATTTTCAGACGCAAAAACATATTCCCGCTTTGCCTTGCCGCCATGTTCGCGGCTTTTGCAGCCAGCGTAACGGCCGACAGGATTGTAACCGTTTACGGTCAGGGCGGCACGGTGTTGGGCACTTTCCCGGCAGCCGATGTTGACAGTATTTCCTTCGGGACTACAGGCTCGCTGTTCAAGCTCTACAACTCCTCGCGCTACCAGCTTCTGCTGAGGTCGCGCTCAAAGGTTGACAGCATTGTGTTCAGCGGCGAGTTTGACAAGAGCTCGTACCCCGAGCTGAACACTTCGAGCCTTTACAACAACCTCACGGTTTCGTATGACGAGGAAACGAAGGAATACACCATAAGCACCACCGGCGGCGATCCGTATATATTCACAAAGACGCTTACAGCCGACCTTCCCGCCGATTCGTGCATACTCCAGTTCGAGTACAACTGCCCCAAGGGCGTGAGCAGTCCCCAGATATTCTTCGGCGACCCAATAAGCGAGACGCGCTCCGTAATGGCGACCAACATACCTGCGACAGTGGGCAGCGAGTGGGCAACCTACAGGTATAACATAAACTCCTATCGCAAAAGCCTCAGCTGGGGAAAGAAAGGAGACCGCCTCCGCATCGACCTCGGAAACTCTTCGGGCGTGGACATAAAGCTCCGCAACCTGCGCATACGCGTCATGACGGACGAGGAGAAGCGCCAGGAGCAGATTGCCGACAGCATCGAAAAGGCAAAGACCGCAATGGCGAATAACATCAAAAACTATCTCGCCACCGAATACGAATCAAAAGTAACCAATGTCGATGTGTCGTACGACAGCATCACCATCTCCGGCACTTGTGTTGGGGAAGGCAATTTCGCCATTGCCGACATCGCACCGTTCGAGGACGTTACCGAGGCAAAGAAGTTCGACTACATCACCGAGATACCCAACGGCGACTTCACCGTGAAGGTTAAGCGCAAACTGCTGCGCAGCTCTTTGCCGAGATACGACCGCGTGCTTTCAAAGTGGGCTATTGTCAAGATTAACGACGACGGCACGCACACCGTTGTGTCCCACGCACGCTACGCCGATGAGGTTTACGCCACATATTCCGCCGAGAAGTGCGAGTTCAAGGGCAAGAAGGGCATCGCCGCCGGCGGAGGTTCGCTGTATATCTCCGACTTCACCGACCTCGACGTCCACAGCATTACCCAGAACATAGTGCTCAACTCATTCATCTCCACCACCAAGAGCAGCGCGTTCTCTTCGCCGTTCTATTATGGCGGTCGCACGTACTACATTAACACGGGCGCGGTTTCCGGATATGACGCAATACTTAAGGCGGCACAGGAAAAGGACATCGTGGTTGAGGCAATCATCCTCACGTCCACAGGTTCGGAATACACCGACCCCGAATGCACCGGCGGCTACTACACCATGCCCAACATGACCACGGCTGCCGCAACAAACTTCTACGCCGCGTCGCTCGACTATCTTGCAAGGCGTTATTCCACCGGCGAGAACGGACGCATACACCACTGGATTATGCACAACGAGGTTGACCAGGGCAGCACGTGGACAAACATGGGCAACCAGCCCGAGATGCGTTTCTACGACAGGTACATGAAATCGATGCGCCTTTGCTACAACATTGTGCGCCAGTACGACCAGAACGCCTCAATACTTGGCTCCTACACCCACACATGGTATGTTTCCGGCGACGAGTATTCACCGCGAAATATGCTCGAGCAGAATGTGCAGTACTCCAACACCGAGGGAGACTTCCGTTGGGGAGTTGCTTACCATCCTTACCCGATAAGCCTGTTGAGGCCCGAGTTCTGGACAAACGACAAGAGCTACGCCACATTCAGCAACAACGCAATGTATGTTACCTTCTATAATCCCGAGGTGATAAACGCCTGGATTCTCAAGAAGGAGAACCTCTACAAGGACGGCACCAAGCGCGTGCTCGTGTTCTCCGAACAGGGAACAAACTCGCCCTCGTACAGCGAGAGCGACCTTGCAAAACAGGCGGCTGGGGCTGCATGGATTTGGAAGAAGATTACGCAGCTCGACGGCATTGACGCAATGCAGTGGCACAACTGGGCGGACAACCGCTATGAGTTCGGACTGCGCATAGGATTGCGCGCTTACGCCGAGGGCGATTTCAAGGACTACGACCCCAAACCCGTGTGGTACGTTTGGCAGGCTGCCGGTACGGACAAGGAGGATGAGGTGTTTGAACCCTACCTCAAGGTGATTGGCATTTCCTCGTGGGACGGAATAGTGAAGACCGTGAAGTAAGGCGGCAGACAACGCAGGAAATCTTTCATTAAATATTGTCCCGCAGTTCCGGCAAGCAGCCGGGGCTGCGGGTTTTTCTTTTCCTTATGGCGGAATGTGTGGAAAATTGCGTAGTCCGTTGATTTCCAAAGAATTGTCCCTGTTTTGAAAATCATTTGCAAGTTATTGTTTTTCAGATATTTGCAATCGGCGAAAAAAGGTCTGATGTAGTTTGAATTATATCAGACATAATTTTTTCTACATAGGACATAGTTTTTCCTACATCAAATGTATTTTTAGCGGTATTGGTTTTGCGCCATTTGTAGGGGCGTATTGCATACGCCCTGTATGCCGCCGCATGAACCATACCGCAAACCACCGCCACGACATTGCAAACTCGCGCAATTCGGGCGTATGCCATACGCCCCTACACTCGGTGTAATTTTCTGATTAATTGATGTTTGTATGTTTGTGATGCTTGTTGCATACGCCCTGTATGCCGCCGCATGAACCGCAACGCAAAGCACCGCCGCAATATTGCCAATCGGCGCAATTCAGGGCGTATGCCATACGCCCCTACAAGCGGTGGAATTTTCTGATTAATTGCTGTTTGTGCGTTTGTGATGCGTGTTACACACACTCTGTGTGCTGCCGTGTGAACCGCATCGCGAACCGCCGTTCGAATACCGCTTTTGTTAAAACAACTGTGAAAATGTTGTTGTGTTTTGTAATTTGTCCGGCGGCAAAAACGCCGTTGTGGAAAGTTTTTGCCACAAAAACCGCTTTTTTGAAAAAGTCTTTATGCTTTTGAAAAAATATTTCACTATATTTGTGGCAACATAATATGACGCAAGATACAAGATTCACTAACTCTAAGTATTACCGGAAATAACCCAAAATGGGAGGGATGAAAAAAGCTCCCTCCCGCAGGTTTCCCCTAACATTTTTTATTGTCCGCCCTTGCATAAAGGGTAGTGGAATATACATAATTGCACAGACTTTTAAGTGCGTTTTGCAATTTTGCAACCGCCGCAAAGGCGCGTCTGCATGAATTTTCACGAAAAAACGAAGTTTTCAAAAAAAAGTTTTGGCAGTTCAAAAGTTATTTCACATATTTGCCACGATAAATAACCAATGGCATAAAATTCTAAGCAAACGAAATCTGCACCGCCGCAGGGGGTAACACCTCTTTCGGCGGTTGGAAAGGAAATACAATTCACTTTATTAATTCATAGTTTATATGGAAAAATTTTTCTCAAAACTGATTGCCCTTGCGGTGCTGCTTATAATGGCGCCGGGAGCGGCTGTCTTCGCCGCCAATGACGACGGAGATCCTGTGGAGGAGGAACAGACCCTCCAGGAGCTTTTGGACAGTTTCCAGTTTGGAGTTGACGACTATGCTTACGGCACAGGTCCGGGCTATGTCGGAGACGAGGCTGTCTATGAGGAGTTTTACAACATCTACACCGACGCTATCCAGCTGGCGGGAAGCACAACGGCCACCGATGAGGAGAAGGCTGCGATGTGCACCAAGCTGAAAGAGGCCAAGGCAAAGGTGGAGGCTGCCATCAACCCTGTTACCGACGGCACCTACTACATTGTTACCGCCTACAGCGTGTTTGCCGAGAAGGACACCATGGCGTGGTTCGCTCCGCGCGAGGGTAACTATCCCGGATGGAAGAAGAAGGCTGCCAACGTAACCTTCATGTGGAACATCAAGAAGCTCGAGGACGGCAACTACTCCATCCAGAGCGTTTCCACTGGTCAGTACGCCAACCACAACGACGTTATCGACGGCCAGGAGACAAATATGTTCATGACCAACGAACTCGAGACCGCGCAGGTGTTCGAGAACATCAGCCCGAACGGTCAGTTCATCATCCACTGCCTTGGCGCAAACTGGACTTACAACATCCAGCACCACAACTCCGGCAACGCCACCGACGGTCCTATCGGAAACTGGACCGACAAGAACGTGAGCGGCGAGGGTGCTTGGAAGCTCATCCCCGTTAGCGAGGCCGACCGCACCGCAGCTGAGGCTACGCGCAACCACGACCTCCTTGAGGTTGGCGTTAACTCGTTCGTTGAAGGCGACTACACCTTCGGCAACGACCCCGGACAGTATTCAAAGACCGCTTTCGACGCAGTGAAGACCGAAGTTGAGGCTTCGAAGCAACTGCTTGCCGACGAAGAGAACGTTCCCACCGAGGAAACTTGCAAGGCTGCGCTCGACAAACTCACCGCAGCAAAGGCGGCTCTCGACGCATCCCTCGTTGAAGTAACCGACGGCTACTATACAATTTCCAACAACACATACAACGCAGTTGTGAACAAGGGCAACACCTGCCAGGCTTGGGCTGCAAAGAACGGCTACCTGTATGGCTTCAACTGGGAAACCGACAACCCGATGTATATTTGGAAAATCACAAAGCTTGCAAACGGCAACTACTCCATTCAGAGCAACGAGACCGGCGAGTACATTAACTCTACCGACCTCTTCCAGCAGGGTGCAAGTATAAACCTTACAAAGGAGCACAAGACTGACCAGATAATCAAGCGCAAGAAGGGCGAGAGGTTCAACATCGCCGACGCCACCAGCACAAGCAACGGCTTCGGCTATGCTACGGGCGTTGACCTTGTTTGGATTATCGCAAGCTCAAGTGCAAGCGACCTCTATCTCCACAAGTTCACCGAGGAGGAAGTTGCTAACCTTGCTACGGCATACGCACAGCGTCTCCGCACCGACAGTCTGCGCAATCTTATAATGGAGACCAGCGCACGTGCGAACAGCGACTCCGTATATACAATTGACATGGAAAGCCCGGTTGCCACCGCCGCTTCGCAGCTGTACATCACCAACCAGTCAACAGAATCGTCAGACTTGAACAATCTTATTGACAAGAACTTTGACACATTCTGCACAAGTGCATGGAACGCCTCCACCGTTGAAGGCACCGATGCGCCCGACCAATACCACGCAATACGCGTTGACGCAGGCGAAGGCAAGACCCTCCCGCGCAACATAGGTTTCCATTGGCGTTCACGCGGCTCGTCATGGATCGCAATGTATCGTCCGACAGACGTTAAGTTCTATGTGAGCAACGATGCCGAGAATTGGGAATATATTGGCGAGCGCAAGAACCCCGAGGCTGGGTTCACCACCTCGGCCGAAGAGCCTGAATACACCAGCACCGAACCTGTGGTCCTCAGCAAGCCTTACCGCTATATCAACATGGAGGTAATCAAGACCAACACCAACGACCTTGGCAAATACAGCAAGCCTTTCTTCCAGTTCTCCGAGTTCAACGCTTACCCGATGAACGCCGAGTTCAACGAAAAGCTCAAAGACCCCGAAGTTCTTGAGGCTGTTAAGAACCTGCGCGAGGCTATCGCTGCTGCCCAGGGCAAGGTTGACAACAACAACGCAACTTCAAAGGATATTGCAGATTTGCAGGAAGCTTACAACACCCTGCTGCTCGTGTGGAAAGACACTACCGACATCTGCAACATCTACAACAAGGCAAAGGCTTTCGCTCCCAAGGTTGCTGTAGGCGATCAGCCGTTCTACTTCCCCGACAAGGAGGTTAGCGACTTCGAGGACGCTCTTGTTGAGGTTGACGACGCTTATCCTTTCGAGGACATCAACCAGCGTGAGGTTGCACGTCTCGACACTCTTCTCACCCGCGCTTACAATGCGTTGGTTAACTCTATGATTGGTCCTGACCCCAACACATGGTACTTCGTAACTTGCGCCGACGAAACGGCAGTTGACGGCTCAGGAAACCCCGTTAAGGGCAAATACACCTATATGGGCGGCTATTCCGCTTCTGACGGTATGGGTTGCATAGGCCTTGAAGGTATCGACAAGGATTTGCGCCGTGTTTGGAAGTTCGAGGCTACCGGTGTTCCCAACGTTTACAACATGATTTGCGTTGCCAACGGCTGGCCCGTGAACCGTGGTCCTGTTCGTCTTGAGGCTATTGGCGAGGGACAGTTTGCCATTTATACAAACGTAGACCTCAACTCTGCATACTATATTGCTTCCAATACTCTTCCCGGTGTTCCGAGTATGTCAGGGAAAGAGCCTGTTGCCAATGGCTGGGCTGCATGGTCAATGGAGGAGATTACTCCTGAAATGACACGCCGTGTGGCTCTCATTAAGGACAAAGTGTTTGCTATGGTAAATCCGTTCGACACCGACGCTCTCCCCACTGCATACACCGAGGGTCATGACGTGATGACTTACAGCGTTTGCGGCTACGAAGTTGGCGATGACGGCAAGACCATCACTGCAATCAACCTCACAGAGTTCGTTCCCGACGAGGATCTTGGCGGCATACCCGCAGGTACTCCGTTCGTAATGGTTGTTGACGGCGATCAGGAATATGACGGCGCAACAAGGGTTGACGTGGATCTCCATCCCGCTCACGGCGGTAATGTAACCCACGAGGCTAAGATGGTCAACGGTCTTGGCGGAACATTCGCTTCATGGCCTTTCCCGTCTCCGCTGATCTACTTCACCGAGAACGTGGCACGTGTATACACTCCGACACAGCGTTGGACTCTCGATCCTCTGGACGCTTATCTTGACCAGAGCCAGATTGTGAACGATCCCGAGGCTTCCATCGACAAGGTTATCCCTGTTGACACGAAGTACGCTTCGATCGAAATCCCCAACAGCATCGCATCTTTGGTTAACTCCACCAAGACAGTTGTTGACGTTTACACCACCGACGGTGTGCTCGTAAGAAAGAACGTCAAGATTGCCGAGGCAACCAAGGGCTTGAAGAAGGGTGTTTACATTGTTGGCAAGAACAAGGTTCTCGTTAAGTAAACCACACTTCAGAATATAGAAAATCCCACGCGGTTTGCGCCGCGTGGGATTTTTGTTTGCAGCCCACGGCAATTTGCCGGCGGGCTTTTCACGTCTGAAATCGGAGGTTCATGACAGTGTGTGATTTCGGACGGATGCCTGTTATTTCTCCTTGCTCTTGATGTGCTCCTCATATTCCGCAAGCTCGCGCTCGCCGAAATGGGCAAGACCGTAATGCTCGTCGTGCTGGCTTAGGTCAAGCCCCACCTTTTCGCTCTCGATGCTTACGCGCATGGGGATGAACCTGTCAATAATCCAGTAGCCAAGGTAACTCATGCCGAACGTGTAGGCAAAGACAATCGCCACGGCAAGCAAATGATAAAGGAAAACTATCACGCCCTCGGTTGTGCCCGAAATCAGTCCTTCGTGAATGAAGATGCCAGTCATTATAGTGCCTACAATGCCGCCCGTGCCGTGAGTGGGGAATACGTCGAGCGCATCGTCAATGCGGCTGTGCGAGCGCCAGTAAACGGCGATGTTGCATATAATGGCTATCGCGAACGAAATGAAGATTGTCTGCCCCACGCTCACATATCCCGCCGACGGCGTGCAGGCCACAAGCCCCACCACGCAGCCCACAGCCGCTCCCATTGCCGAGGGCTTGCGTCCGCGCAGACAGTCGAAGAATATCCACGTCATCATCGCCGTTGCCGAGGCTGTGGTGGTGTTAAGAAAAGCCTTCACCGCCTGTCCGTCGGCATGGAGCGAGCTGCCTGCGTTGAACCCGAACCAGCCGAGCCACAGCAATGCCGCGCCAAGAAGCACGAAGGGTATGTTTGCGGGTTCTTCGTCCTTGGTGGCGGTGCGCCTCCTGCCCAGGAAAATCGCGCCCGCAAGGGCTGCGACGCCCGAGGACGCGTGAACCACGATGCCGCCCGCAAAGTCAACCACACCCCATTTAAGGAAAAGTCCGTCGGGATGCCATGTGAGGTGGGCGAGGGGGCAGTATATGAAAACAAAGAAGAATATCATGAAGAACAGGTATGCCGAAAACCTCACCCTTTCGGCAAACGAGCCGGTGATGAGCGAGGGGGTGATGATGGCGAACTTCATCTGGAACAGCGCATACAGCGCAAGGGGGATTGTAGCTCCGCCGAGAATTTTGCCGGTCGGAGTGGTGTAAACCGCAGCCCCCACGTTCTGGAACATGGCAAAGGTCGTTGGGTTGCCTATAACGCCGCCTATGTCGTCACCAAAGCACAGGCTGAATCCGAACGCCACCCACAGCACGGTTATGATGCCCATTGCGATGAAGCTCTGGAGCATGGTGGAGATTACGTTGCGCGCGCCCACCATGCCGCCGTAGAAGAACGAAAGCCCCGGCGTCATCATGAGCACGAAGATTGTCGCGGTGATGAGCCACGCCACGTCCGCGCCGTTTATTTGCGAGAAGTCGCATTCAAAACTCGGTTCCGACGCAAAGAGGCCCGATATGGTGATTACCACCATAAGCCCCATAAGGATAATCCATTTCTTTTTGATTTTCATATTAAGTTTACTTTTTGTTGGTTTGCGGCGCAAAATTAGTTTGTTTGTTCGGAAAATAATTTTGATTTCAAGAAAAAAGAAAGTAAAGCATTTGTTTTGCTGTAAAAATGACAAACAAAGTTTGAAAAAGCAAAGTTTTTGCAACGGATGCTCCAATGCACACCATGCATCCGACAAACGCCATGCGAATGAGCAACCCCCGAAAATTACATAGGACATAGGAAAAACTATGTCCTATGTAGAAAAAATTATGTCTGATATAATTTAAACTACATCAGACCTTTTTTCGCCACTTGCAAACCTTTGGAAAACAATAAGTTACAAAGATGGTAAAAATTGGGATAATTCGCTTGTAAACAGGCGGTTATGGATTTTCCGCCCCAACGGCGTATTAAACGCCCCAAACCGTCGCTGCAAACATTGCCAAGCGGCGCAATTCAGGGCGTATGCAATACGCCCCTACAAGCGTTAAGCATCAATTATACAATAATTTGCGCCTCCGTAGGGGCGTATGGCATACGCCCTGTAAGCCATCGTTTGAAATGCACCAGTTTTTATCTTATCGGCAACTCCACAAACCGCCGCCGCATTATGAATTTTGCTTTTTGACTGTAATAATTCTTGGGGTTGTCTGTCATGTGTGTGAAAACAGTTTTAAGAATTATGGACAAAACAACGGATAACAAGCTTTTTGTGGGCAGGGGTGTGTACACTTTTATGGTGTTCGCGGCTTTTGCGGTGTATTTTCTGATGATAACCGGCATTGTGCCGCGTTCGTTCAATTTAAGGATGCGCGATGCCAGCTACCCGCTGTTCTATCTTGTATGCGGCGTTATGTTTGTGGCGGTTCTTGTTGCCGCACACCGCCGCAACTTCTTGAATGCTGCGGGGCTTGGGCGCGGTGTGGTGAGGGGTTTTGTCCGTGCCGCCGTTTGCGTGTTCCCCATGTTCATCTATATGTTCCTCGCCGGGAGCTGTTCGCGCCCCGACAGCATGCTTTTCCTGTTCAATACTGCTTTCGTTGCTGCCTTTTTCGAGGAGTTCATATTCCGTGGCTTCTTGCTGGGGCAGTTGTTCAGGTATTGCCGCTGGGGCTTTGTGCCGGCGAGCCTTGCCGCCGCCGTGTTTTTCGGCGTGGGGCACGTGTTTCAGGGCGGCGACGCTGTTTCGGCGTTTTTCGCGGCACTCGTAACCGCGCTCGGTAGCGTGTTTTTCGGCTGGCTGTATGTTGAGAGCCGCTACAACCTTTGGTTTGTGGTGTTTCTGCACGTGCTTATGAATCTTGTGTGGACGCTCTTTTCCGCCTCGGTCAACGGAGTGGTGGGAAGCCTTGTCCCCAACCTGTTCCGCTTGCTCGTTATGGCTGTAGCCGTTGCAACGGTTGTGGTTTGCAAGAAACGCTCGGGGCAGCCGTATGTGGTTAACCACCACACGCTTTGGCGCAACCGACAATGCTGAATGCCAGCGCAGAAAGTGGGGACGTTTTAAGGCGTGGCGGCGGCTTACGTCAAACTAAATTGCTATCTTTGCGCCCGAAATGCGGACTGCGGCTCCGCAGCATAACTTATTACGATAATTAAGATGGATTACGAGTTCAGGAAGATAGAGGAGAAATGGCGCAGGATTTGGGCCGAAAACAAGATATACCACGTTACAGAGGACAGCTCAAAGCCCAAGTATTATGTGCTTAATATGTTCCCCTATCCGTCGGGGGCGGGGCTTCATGTGGGGCATCCCCTCGGCTACATAGCAAGCGACATTTACGCGAGATACAAACGCCTTTGCGGGTTCAATGTGCTAAATCCCATGGGATATGACGCCTACGGACTTCCCGCCGAGCAGTACGCCATACAGACAGGGCAGCATCCTGCCGTAACCACCGTGAAGAACATAGCGCGCTACCGCGAGCAGCTCGACAAGATTGGCTTCTCGTTCGACTGGGATCGCGAGGTGCGCACCTGCGACCCCTCATATTACAAATGGACGCAGTGGGCGTTCATCCTCATGTTCAACAGCTATTATTCAAACACCGAAAAAAAAGCTCTGCCAATCGAGGGGCTTGTAAGGCTCTTTGAACAAAACGGAACAGCCGGCGTTGACGCGGCTTGTGGCGAGGAGCTGGAGTTTACGGCAGAGGAATGGAACGCCAAGAGCGAAAAGGAAAAGCAGCAGGCGTTGATGAACTACCGCATAGCCTACCTTGGCGAAACGGAAGTGAACTGGTGCGCACAGCTCGGCACAGTGCTCGCAAACGACGAGGTGGTTGACGGCGTGTCTGTGAGGGGCGGATATCCTGTGGTGCAGAAAAAAATGAAACAGTGGTGCCTGCGCGTGTCGGCATACGCACAGCGTCTGCTCGAAGGGCTTGACACCATAGACTGGACCGACTCTATAAAAGAAACGCAGCGCAACTGGATTGGACGCAGCGAGGGAACGGAAGTTGTGTTCTCGGTGAAGGACAGCGACAAGAAGTTCACCATTTTCACAACCCGCGCCGACACAATGTTCGGCGTAACGTTCATGGTGCTTGCTCCCGAAAGCGATTTGGTCGGTGAGCTTACAACGCCCTCGCAAGCCGAGGCTGTGAAGGAATATGTCGATGCCACGAAAAAGCGCACCGAGCGCGAGCGCATCGCCGACCGCAAAGTTACCGGCGTGTTCTCGGGTTCGTATGCCATTAATCCGTTCACAGGCGAGGAAATCCCTGTGTGGATAAGCGATTACGTGCTTGCCGGCTACGGCACGGGCGCAATCATGGCCGTTCCCGCCCACGACAGCCGCGACTATGCCTTTGCAAAGCATTTCAACCTGCCCATAATCCCCCTTATCGAGGGATGCGACGTGTCTGAGGAGAGCTTTGACGCAAAAGAGGGCATCGTAACAAATTCTCCGCGCAAGGACGCAAAACCGTATATAGACTTTTCGCTCAACGGCCTCACAGTAAAGGAGGCCATTGCGGCAACCAAGAAATATGTAAGGGAACACAAGCTCGGAAGGGTCAAGGTGAACTACCGCCTCCGCGATGCAATTTTCTCGCGTCAGCGTTATTGGGGCGAGCCGTTCCCGGTTTACTACAAAAACGGCATGCCCTGTATGCTCCCGGTTGAGTGCCTGCCGCTCGAACTTCCCGAAGTGGACAAATACGAGCCGACAGAAACCGGCGAGCCTCCGTTGGGGCGCGCAAAGATGTGGGCGTGGAACGAAAAGGAACGCAAGGTGGTTGACAAGGCTCTTGTTGACAACGTAACGGTGTTCCCGCTCGAACTCTATACAATGCCGGGCTTTGCCGGCTCTTCGGCATACTACCTGCGCTATATGGACGCGCACAACGACAAGGCCCTTGTTTCGCCCGAAGCCGACAACTATTGGAAATGCGTTGACCTTTATGTGGGCGGCACAGAGCACGCCACGGGGCATCTTATCTACTCGCGCTTCTGGAACAAGGTGCTTCACGATTACGGATATTCCGTGGCGGAGGAGCCTTTTGCGAAACTCATAAACCAGGGAATGATACAGGGACGCTCCAACTTTGTTTACCGCGTAAAGGAAGGCGAGGACAAAGGCAAGTTCGTGTCTCTGGGCTTGAAGGACAAGTATGACGTAACGCCTATACACGTTGACGTGAACATAGTTTCAAACGATGTTCTTGACACGGAGGCTTTCCGCAATTGGAGACCCGAATACGAAAACGCGGAGTTCATTCTCGAGGATGGCAAGTATGTTTGCGGCTGGGCCATAGAGAAGATGTCGAAGAGTATGTTCAACGTGGTGAACCCCGACATGGTTGTGGAGCGTTACGGAGCGGACACCCTGCGGCTTTACGAAATGTTCCTCGGTCCTATAAACCAAAGCAAGCCTTGGGACAGCAACGGCATTGACGGCTGCTCGCGCTTCCTGCACAAGCTGTGGAACTTGTTCAACGGCAAGGGCGGGACTTTTGTGCCCGACGACGCAGAGCCTACGGAGGACAACCTGCGCACGCTGCACAAGCTCATAAAGAAAGTTACCGAGGACATTGGAAACTTCTCTTACAACACCGCAATTTCTGCTTTCATGATAGCCGTGGGAGAGCTGAACGCCCAGAAATGCACTTCAAGAAAGGTTCTGGAACAGCTTGTGGTGCTTATTGCGCCGTTTGCACCCCATATAGCCGAAGAGCTGTGGGAGCAGCTTGGGCACACACAAAGCGTTTGCGACGCCAAATGGCCTGAGTTCAACGAAAAGTTCATAAAGGAGAGCAGCGTAACCCTCAGCATTTCGTTCAACGGCAAGACACGCTTCACCATGCCGTTCCCCGTAGAGGCAACGAAGGAGGAAGTGGAGAAGGAGGTGCTTGCCAGCGAACAGGCAAAGAAGTACATTGACGGCAAGCAGATAGTAAAGGTGATTGTTGTGCCGGGACGCATTGTGAACATTGTTGTGCGCTAAAAATATGTTTCCGCCCATTGCGGCGGCAATAAGTATATGGAACATTCTTTGAGTATGCCGGGCATCAAGATGACGCCCATGCAGTACATCCACGACTATGCGCTGATAACATTCGGTCTGCTGTGCTACGCGGTGGGGTTCACGTGCTTCATATTGCCCTACCAAATCACGACGGGTGCGGTTGCCGGCATCGGTGCGCTGATATTCTATGCCACTCACGGCGCGTTCCCCGCTCACTACACGTTCCTTATCATTAACTCCGCCCTGCTCATTGCCGCCATAAAGGAGCTTGGCTGGCGTTTCTGCATTAAGACAATCTACGCCGTGCTTGTGCTCAGTGCGTTCATGGCTGTGGGCAAGGATTTGATGCAGAGCGTGCAGGGATTTCCGCTCAACTCCGAGCATCTTCCGATACTACTCGGCGAAAACCAGGGCTTCATGGCGTGCGTCATAGGGGCTTTGCTCGAGGGCATAGGCATCGGGCTTGTGTTCCTGCAAGGCGGCAGCACTGGCGGAACGGACATAATCGCGGCTATAGTCAACAAGTATCGCGACATAACGATAGGGCAGATGATGATAGTGCTTGACATTATAATCATCACCTCTTCGCTTTTCACCCCAGTGGGCGACCTTACGAAACTTCTCTTCGGATATTGCACCCTCATCATCACCAACACCACGCTCGACTATGTGCTTAACGCCGGGAGGCAGAGCGTGCAGTTCCTTATCATATCGCGCCATTACGAGAGCATAGCTTCGGCGATAGAATACTATCACCGTGGCGTTACGGTGCTCGACGGACACGGCTGGTACAGCAAGCAGGAACAGAAGGTG
Organism: Oscillospiraceae bacterium; assembly: GCA_963603805.1. Taxonomy (GTDB): domain Bacteria; phylum Bacteroidota; class Bacteroidia; order Bacteroidales; family Bacteroidaceae; genus UBA6398. The sequence continues at coordinate 3,719 of CAVCON010000003.1, read as the reverse complement.
CTCGTTGTGCTGGCGCGGCGCAGGGAGAGCAAGGACATTTTCCGCATCATAAAACATACCGACCCCAACGCCTTTGTTTCGCAAAGCAAGGTTATCGGCGTATATGGCGAGGGTTTCGACAAAGTTAAGGTGAAATGACCCCGCAGCCCCCCAAGCGGTTCACTGTTGTGCCAATGGGCGGACTGGGAAACCGTATGCGCGTAATCCGTTCGGCTTACGCGCTTGCGCTTGAGGCGGGGGCGGATGTGCGCGTGGCTTTTGCCGAAAACGCCGAGTGCCGTTGCCGTTTCGGGGATGTGTTTGCGGAGCTGGATCAGCCTTCGGGAAATTTCCGCATCAGCTCCGCCGAATGGCTTGACGCCCCTCCGTCAAGGCGCAACCTGCATTTGCCGAAAATTGCCCGCAAGTTTTTTTACGGTTTGCAGCTTGACGGTTTTGGCGTATCGGACAAGGAGACGGTTTTACATATTTCCGCCGCAAGCCAAAGGGTTTACATTTCCACCTGCTATGAGTTTTACGGCAATGCGCTTGAAATGTCGTCTCTGTTCAAGCCTTCCGCCGCCGTCAGCGAAGCCGTGGAAGCCTTTACAGGACGTTTTGGCGGCAGGACAGTGGGTTTCCATGTCCGCACCACAGACAATGCGCCAGCGGTGAGCAAAAGTCCTTGCAGCCTGTTTGAGGAAGCCGCCCGCAGGGAGCTTGACGCGCATCCGGAAACCTTTTTCTTTCTCGCAACCGACAGCAACGAAGTGAAATGCCGCTTTGTCTCCGAATTTGGCAGCAGGGTGATAACCTCTGATGCCGAACTTTCGCGCTCTTCCGTAAAGGGGATGATTGCCGCTGCGGCGGATATGTTTGCCCTGTCGCACTGCGATGTGGTTTACGGCAGCCACTATTCCTCGTTTTCCGAAATAGCCGCCGAGCTTGGCGGAAAACACGCCAAAATCCTGCGGATACCGTAGACGTTAAAGCGTTGGTTTACAGAATAATAGCCGCACAAAGGGTATCCTTTGTAACGATTTGTTTTTCAGACGTTTGCAAACGGCGAAAAAAGGTCTGATGTAGTTTGAATTATATCAGACATAATTTTTTCTATGTCCTATGTAGTTTTTCCTACATCAAATGTAATTTTCGGGATGTTTTGAAAAAGACAACCATTTTGCTTTTGCGGAAATTATATGAACGATGTATGTTGGTTGTTGATTGCAACGGTATATATGTAGGGGCGTATTGCATACGCCCTGTACGCTACCACATAAACCACACCGCAAACCTCTGCCGCAACATTGCAAAACAGGCGCAATTCGGGCGTATGCCATACGCCCCTACAGCGGTGCAATTCTTTGTCTGTTTGGCGTTTATCCGAACTTGCGCCTTTCTTTGCGTTCCTTAGCCTTTGCCGGCAAATTGCGCCCTTATGCGGCTGAGCGACTGCTGCGTTATGCCCAAAAACGAGGCGATGTAGCCCAAGTTTACCCGTTGTAGCAGCCCCGGGTAAGTCTTCAGGAAGTTACTCATAACGCTCGCGTGCCTTCAGGTTGAGGCGGACGATGTGCGTGTCCTGCAACCGCAGGAAATTCTCTTGCTGCAACACGCGCATCCAGTTGGCAATGTCGATGTACTGCCTGTAAAGTTGTTCGAGTTGTGAGGAAAGGATGCTGAACAGCTGGCAATCCTCAACCGTTTCAACATATTCAAAGCCGACCTTGTTGCGCAGCATAGCCAGCGAACTGCACGTGGCTTCCCCTTCGGGCGTGAACCATGTGGTTACTTCGCGTCCGTTGTGCACCACATAGGAGCGGGTCAGCCCTTTCTCCACGAAATAAACCTTTTGCTCTTTTCTGTGGGCTTCGATAAGGCGCGTCTTGGCGGGCATGACGATTGGTTTCATGCGGCAAATCAACGCTTCGAGAGCCTGTGCCGACATTTCGGGATAGAGTTCAAGTATGTGGCGTTTTATATTCTCCATGGCAGTGTGCGGCTTTGTAAGCCTGTTCCAGCAAAGTTAGCCAATTTATCAACGGTGTGCAAACGCCGTTCTGTTATGGGACTATCCGAAGAGAATGACGCTCCACCGTTTGCGGCAGTGTTTGCACAAACTCACAATGCCCCACGAGACGGACAGCGTGAGCAAAGCTGACAGGGGAACTTGCGCGAACAGCGGCACGTTAAGCGTCCGCAGCAGCACCACCATAGGACCGCTGAAAAAATAGTGAATCATGTAAATGCCGAAACCGCAGGCGGTGAGATTCGCGAGCCGGCTTTGCACACGCGGTGAGGTTATCCTGACAGCTTTCATCGTCATGAATGCGGCGACAGACATCATCAGCACGCCTGGAGAGCCGTAGAGGAAGAACAACTCTATTTGCCTGTCTGTCGCATCGGGCCATGAGCATACCCAGCGGAAGCCCGAGAACACTATTATATAACCTGCAACGAAAAGCGGCGGACAAAGCGTAAACGTGAACCTGCGCGTCCAGTTGGTGTTGCGGAGGTAATGCCCCAAAAGCAGGTAGCCGTTGAAGCCGGCAAAGTAATAGAGCATTCCGAACTCGTTGAACGGGGTCAGCCCCCAAAGGTTGTCGCGCACAAAGTTAATCCAGAACGGCACGCACAGCGTTACGCCCCACAACAGCAGGTATCTGCGCTGGCTGCGCCGCGAGGCCTGTTTCACCCATGCCGAAAAAATTGGCATATAAAGATAAAGACCTATCAGCAGGTATATGTACCACATCGGGACTGCAAGCGGGGAGTTGTTGAACGGTATTTGCAGAATGTAGTTGAATGCTGCCGCCAATGTGCGGTTGTTGATTGCATCACCCGCATAAGGCATAAACGCAGCGGCGGTGTCGTGGCTGATGTCTGCCAATCCTGCCAGCCAAGGCAGAAACGAATAGGCGGCAGACCATATCAAAAATGGCCAAAGCACACGGAAGATATGCTTGCGGCAAAATAATGTCGCATCGGTTTTGACAGGCAGCAGCAATGCGCCGGTCAGCATAACGAACAGCGGCACGCACGGACGCATCGCCGCTCCCCACAAGGCTCCCCAGAACTTTATGTCGGGGGCTTCGGGCAGGGTTGTGTCGGGCAAATAGTTAAACGGACCGGTTGCATGGCAGCACACGAGCATCAGCATTGCCGCCAGCCGCACGCCGTCAAGCCAAACTATGCGTGCTTTGCTTGTGATAGGGTTTTGTTCCATGTTTAAGATTCTGTTGTCTGTTGTTATGGGATTGGCAAAAATACAGCTTTTGGAACACGTGTTTTTTAACACAAGATAAAATCGCAAATCCCCCGACCCGCCAATGCACAAAAATTATCTTACATCGAACGTGGCAAGCGCGTGGAACGTCCGTCGTAAGCACATACATCGGTCGGTGTAAAAACGTTTATCGAACGAGGTATGATAATATGATACGGTGTCAAGAAATATATCATCGTGCCGCTGTTATTGATCAATTTATTTCGCAGTGAAAGTCAGTAAAAGGCAAATGACCGATTTCTATTCAATCAGTGTTGGATTCAGGAGAAAATCATAGATGCTTATTGTTTGTATGCCATTTTCGTCAGTCCAAGCCTTTGTATGCTCACCCACGATTATCACTTTTCGGAAAGAATCGCCTGTAAGCATCAATGAACGCTTCTCTTGCTCCATTTTTTCCGCGTCAGGCATTTTGAAAGCAGATTGTATATAGATACGCTCGCTGCCCTTATTG
>CAVCON010000002.1:13914-30057 GCA_963603805.1 Oscillospiraceae bacterium | reverse complement strand
ACTTCAGCCCCTGCATTTTTACAAGCGTCTTTTGCACGTTCAATTACACTTTGAAATCTTTCCCATTTAGCGTAACCTAACAAAGGGCATAGCTCGCGTGCACTCCAACATTCGACACCTTCATACTCGCATGAAATGGCTTCAAATCTTTCGAACAAGAGTTTTATATCTTCAGTTTTCATCTTTTTTGCAGATATTCAATTAGAGGGTTTTGTTGTGGCTTATGCGCCGCAAGAGCCAATATACAAGATACAGGCGGTATTTAAGTTTGAACCACGCGCTTGTTGTCTTTTTCAGTCCGGCGGCTGACGTGTTGTCCCCATAGCGGCGGTAGCGTATCAGCTTGTCGTTTAGGAAAGCGGTTTTGTAGAACGCCAGCCCGACAAGGGCGAGCCAGTTGTCGTGGGTACAGCATCTGTGGTTTTGGGGGAAGGGCAGTGCCTTGCGCAGCACCTCTTTTCTGAATGCCATGCAGCAGCCGAGATAGCTGAAGCGTATGAGGTTGCTTATTAGTCCGGGCTTCGAATGCCTTTCGGCGCAAAAAGATTGGGCGATAATCCTGTTTTCGGCATCAACCATAGTGGCGTCGGAGATTACGAAGTCGCAGTTTTTCAGATGATCCATGCAGACTTTCACCTTTTGCGATTCCCAAATGTCGTCCTGGTCGGACAGGAAAATATAGTCGCCTTTAGCGTGTGCCAGTGCGTTCTCGAAATTCGGCGTGTAGCCATGCTGCCCATTGTTAGTGAAAACCTTGATGAGTGGCGAGTTGAGTTCGCGCACAATATTCAGAGTGTTGTCGGTTGAGCCGTCATCAGAGATTACCACTTCGTCATTTGTGGATAGTTGGCTTAGTATTGAGCAGAGTTGTTCCCTTATGAAACGTTCGCCGTTGTATGTTGCCATGCAAACCGAAATCATAGCTTTGTGTATATGGTTTTACAGCCGGAAACCGTCGCGGATTCCCTTGGTTATACATTTCAATTTTTCCATTCTGTTATGCTCCACTATAATAATCCCTATCGTGTCCTTAAACAGGTAAAGGTCTTTTTTCAGAATCCACAGCGGCAGTTTCAGCAGGTATTTGCGGTTGAGATATACGGTGTTTCTTGCCCAGAAATACCTGCGTTTGGGAGAATGGTTTGACGACAGGATGCCGAACTTTTTCATCGGGCTTCCAAGGTGGTGTCTTATGAGCGGCTTGCCGACTTTTACGGCCTTGTATTTGCCGCTTAGCCTCAGGCGTATTACAAAATCGAAGTCAACGCAGTCAATGAAAAGCTTTTCGGTGTAGAAACCGATTTCGCTGAAGATTTCCGCCTTGTGCAGTGTGCCCGATGTTATGATAGTTGTGCTTTCTGCGGCTTCGGGATGTTTGCCCGCACTTTGCGAAAAATCCGTGCCAATAAGCCCCGCATCGGGGTATTGCTGCAACACGCGGGCGTAGGTTTCCAATATGTCGCTTTCGGGGAAAGAGTCATCGTCGAGCGTCAGAACCCATTCCTTTCCCGCGTCAAGGGCTTTCTTGATGCCAGTGTTGAGCGCGGCGGCAATTCCCGTGTTTTGCCTTAGGGATATGAGTTGCGCCCCCGCCGACAGGGCGGCTTTCTTTATAAAGTCGATGTTTCCGGAACCGTTGTCAACCACAATTACGAGGTCTGCCACGTTGCGCGCTTGCAGAAGGTTTGCGGCAAAATCCTTGTCGGGATTGTACGTAACCGTAACAATGGCGGTGTTGCCTTTTTGCGGCTTTGCAGTTTCCTTTCCCTTACACATTTTCCAGAAGTTTCATGTAAAAAACGTTGATGGCAAACAGACTAAGCCCCACGATGCCCACTATTGACGCGCCCACGGCTCGCTGCCTTACGGTATAGAACAGGCTGGAGTATATTATAATGTCAACAATGCCGTAAAGTTCGCTTATTCGGAACGAAAGCACCGGCAATGGGGTGAAGAGCAGGAACACGAACACCGAACAGCCCATAATCTTGAGCAGAATGGGCAGGTATTTGTTTGACGGTCTGATGGTGTCGTACATAAGCAGCGTGAAAAGGAATATGGCAATCTTAACGAGAAACACCATGCCGAACACGTTGATTTCAGAGCCGGAGCCTTTCTCGGCGAGTGTTTGGTATATTTCCACTTTCTTGCCAACAAAGGGAATGTATGTAAGGATGTTTATGTGGGTGAAATATATCATGTAGCCTATCGGCACGAGCGAAGCCAATAGATATTTGCCCTTGCGCGTAAGTTCCTTGTTGTTGAGCCACAGCATGGGGAAGAACAGCAGCGAGGAAATGTGGAAGCATGATGACACAGCCCACAACAGGGTGCATTTGGCCTTTTCCCCATTTGCGAGCATTGGCACGGTGAGCAGGAATATTCCGGAGGCGATGCCCCCCCTTATCTGCGTAAGGTCGTGGTAGATGTAGTAGTTTCCAAGATAGATTACAAGCGGGAGGAAGTAGAACGGCGAAAGTCTCCTGATGGCGCAGAATTTAAGTGTTACCCCTGCAAAGGCATATATAACGAAAACCCACCTCACGCTTCCGCCAAGCCACTGTATGAATTGGCATATGTAGCGGAAGGAGAACTCAATCATGAGAATGTATCTCGGCTTGTCGTAGTAGGAAAACACGTCCTCATACACAGTTGAGTCGTGGTCGAAGCCTATGGGGCGGAAACCGGCATAGGCAATCAGTATGCAGCCCAAGACTATGTAAACGGTTTTCCATTCACACTTGAACCTGTAGCCCAGGCATTCCACGAACGACAGGGCTATGCACACCACGAGTAGCAGACCGAGAATTTGTATCATCTTATATCAGACTTTCATTTCTTCCCTGCTCAAAAGCTGCCAGGTGCTTTCTATCATTTGCGCGAAAGTTTCGAGCGAGTCATGTTCCATTGCCATTTTGCGTGTGTTGTCGCAAAGTCTGCCGTATTCTTCCGCAGGCATATTATATATGGTGTATATAGCATCGCCAAAGGCCTTGTAGTCCTTAATGCCGACTTTGTAGCCCGACACGCCGTTTTCTATCACGTCTATTGCCGTGCCGATTTCAAAGCACACCACCGGGGTGGCGCACATTATGGACTGGTTCACCATTGACGGACCTGCATCGTTGATTGATGGGCTTAGGAATATGTTGCTTGCGTTGTATGCCTTTATGAGGTCTTGCTTTGACAGCATTCCGGTGTATAGCGTGTCGATGCTGAAACCGCTTTCGTTTTTGTCTTCGGTTTTTCCCGCCAGCACTATGAGGCATCCGCGTCTTTGCTCTTCGTTGAGTTTGGCGGCAAAATGGTTTACGGCCTTTATGAGGTAGTCGAAACCTTTTCCCTTTGCGGCGGGGTCAGCGTGGCGGGCAAACAGCACGAATGTCTTGTCGTTGCTAATCCCGAGGTCTTTGCGGCATTGTGCCTTGGGCATTCTTGTGAAAAGGTTCTCGTCAACCGCCGCAGACGTGGAGATAACCCTCCGTTTGTCGAAAAGCCCTGTTGGCAGTGCAAAGCGTTGCATCCAGGTGTTAAGCCCTATGGCGTAGTTCATCGAGGCGTACATTCGCTTTTTCGTGCGGAAGTTTTTTGCGGTTTGGTCGTTGGGGTCGTTGCTCGCCAGGGCCGGACAGCATCCGCAGCCTTTTAGGAAGTTTCTGCATTCCATAAAATAGAAGCACCCGCCTGTGAACGTGAACATATCCACACTCCTTATTATTATGGGGCATTTTAGCTTGTCGTATATGGCTTTCAGCGTTACGGTGGTGAGCATGTGTTGCCAGAAAAGCGTAACCACGGCATCGTAGGGCTTGTTTATTTTGGCGAGCAGGTCGCTTGTGCTTACTGGCGAAACGTCCTCTTGCAGGTTGGTGATTATTATCCCGCTGTTTTTGCCGGGATAGATTTTGTCCTTGTGCAGCAGGAAGCGCATGAACCTGAATTTCTGCATCACGGGGTGGTTGCGGCAGAACCTTCTTATTTTGTCCGAAACTCTTTCAGAATATATATTGTACTCGTTTTCCTTTTGTCCGGGGAAATCGTAGCGTGTCAGAAAGTCCACCTTGTGCCCGTGCTGGGTGAGGGCACGCATGAAGTCGCGTGCCAGCCCGGCCGAATGGTCGGGTGGGAAACTCGAAATAAACAGGATGTTCAGGCTTTTCATCATTTGCCGTAATAGAAATCCTTAATTTTGCTCGTGATGTATTTCACCTCGTCCTCCTTCAGCTCGTAATACATAGGCATTCTCACGAGACAGTCTGCAAAGCGGTCGCAATTGGGCAGTTCCGGGCGTTCCGTGTAGTGCGTTGTGTAGTATTCGCTCTTGTGAAGCGCAAGATAGTGGAAGCATGCCTGTATGCCGTTGTCCTTCAAAAAACTTATCAGTGCGCTCCGTTCGTCAATGTTGCGGCACACGATGTAGAACATGTGGGCGTTGTTTGTTGCGTATCCGGGAATGTCGGGCAGCGTGAAATATCCTTTTACGGCAAGCGGCGCAAGTTCTTCGTGGTATATGCCCCACAGCATTTTCCTGCGGTTTTGTATTGTGTCAAGCTCTTCGAGCTGCGCCAAAAGAAAGGCTGCGTTCACCTCGGAGGGGAGGAATGACGAGCCTGTGTCAACCCATCCGTATTTGTTCACCATCCCCCTGAAGAATTCGGCGCGGTTTGTGCCTTTTTCCCAGATAATTTCCGCCCTTCTCGCATACTGTATGTCGTTTACGGTGAGCAGTCCCCCTTCGCCCCCTGCCGTTATGTTTTTTGTCTCGTGAAAGCTGATGCAGCCCAAGTCTCCGATGCTTCCCAGCGGACGGCCTTTGTAGAAAGAGTCAAGCCCTTGCGCGTTGTCCTCAACTACAAGAACGCCGTGGCGGTGGGCAATGTCCATAATCTTGTCCATGTCGCAGGCAACACCGGCGTAGTGAACCACAACAATAGCCTTTGTCTTGGGAGTTATGAGTTCCTCTAACTTGTCAGGGTCGATGTTGGGGTTGTCGGCGCAACTGTCGGCAAAGACAATCTTTGCGCGTTCTCTCACAAAGGCGAGCGCGGAAGATACAAAGGTGTATGACGGCACTATTACCTCATCGCCGGGGTTTATGTTGCACAATATTGCCGCCATTTCCAAAGCATCTGAGCCGGAGGTGGTGAGAATTGCCTTTTTGTAGCCGTAGCGTTGCTCAAAAAACGACTGGCACTTTTTCGTGAAATCGCCGTTTCCAGACAGTTTGCAGTTGAAAACTGCCTGATACATATAGTGTGCCTCCTTTCCCGTGAGGTGGGGCTTGTTGAAGTTTATCATTTCTCTTTGCTTAAATATTTGTCCCTGCCCCAGAGTTTCTCAAACCTTTGCAGTTCCATTTCCTTTTTGAAATCCCTGAGGTAGTCCATATAGTTGTACTTCATTCTGTATCCAAGATATTTCTCGGTTTTCGACAGATCAAACACGTATTCCGTGGCATCGGGCTTGCTCGGATCGTAGAGTATTTCCGGCTTTTCCATGCCCTTGGGCGTAAACACTTCCACGATGCCCTTTATCTGGTCTTCCAGTGTGGTGCCAATGCCTGTACCCACGTTATACATCCCGCAAGGCGCGGTTTCGGCTGCAATGCTCTTTTCTATTATCTGGCAGCAATCCTTTACATATACAACGTCGTGAACCCTGTTGGGATTGCCCCATACGGAAATTGTTTCTCCGTTCATCGCCTTTTGTATCATCAGGCGGTAGCCCTGCCACTTCTCCACGCCGTCAACATAGTACATTGGGTTGGGATGGTAGAGGTATATGTTGGGAAATCTCAGCAGGTAATATTTTATGCCGTATTTGGCGTTGTAGTGGCGTATCAGGTCAACGGCGCAGTTTTTCGAGATGGCGTAAACCGAGTGATCGTTGTTGGGCGGAAAGTCTGGCTTTGCGTCAGACGAAATTGGCTTACTGCTGCCGCAAAGGTAGTTCACATCGGAAATTGACTGGGAATATACAATCCTGTCGGCTTTGGACTTCGCACAATATTCAAGCACATTCAGGCTTCCCGTGATGTTGATGTCTATGTAGCTTTGCGGGTTATAGCCTTTCATTCTTGCAGGAAGCATTCCTGCAAGATGCACAACGGCAAATATGTCTTTGTCGGGAAGTTTGCCGAACTCCTCCTTTTGGGAAATGTCAACCGAATGGTACTCTATTCCGTGTTCGGCAAAGAAACCGTTGTCGCTCTTACGGTGTCCTGTGGCAACCACCTCGTATCCCATTTCCTTCAGGTATAGTGCGGCGTATGCCCCCACTGTGCCTGTTGCCCCGAAAATCACTATTCTCTTGTCTGCGGTTTTCATTTTAGTTCAAGCCTCCCTTCGTGTGATTGGTATATAAGGTATCCGCTTCTGTCTCCGCTGCACTCTATGTTGCGCAGCTCTGGGTCTGTTATTTCCGCTCTGACTATTTGCGGATAGTCCTTTTTATTAATAATGTATTTTTTCAGCCATTCGGTTTCCTTGCAAAGGAAATACGCGCCGGAATAATCTTGTCGGCTTATAACTGGTTCAGTGAACGTGCCCAACGCCACCTCAATCACTCCTTTCAGGAAGTCATATCCAGTGGAAAGTCTTACGAGGTCGGAACCAATGAAGTCGCCGCCCATTCTCGCCCCGATTTCAATCACCCTTATGTCTCCGCTTTCCGTTATTTTCAGTTCGGAGTGTGATGCGCCGTATTCTATATGCAGCGCGTCGAGGGCTTTCAATACAACAGCTTTTACGTTGTCTTGGATGTTTTGCGGCAAGCAGGAAGGTTGGTGGTGCGCAAGCTCCACAAAGAACGGTTCGCCGGTAGTAACCTTGTCGGTTATTTGCAGTATGTGGTGCTTCCCCTTATATGATATTGCCTCAACGCTTATCTCCTTTCCGCTTACGTATTCCTCAACTATAGCCTCATGGGTGAAAGATTCCTTTTGCGCCCTCGCCACTGCGGCAGGAATGTCTTCGGGGGTGTGAACCTTTTCCACGCCACGGCTTCCCGACCTGTCTGTGGGTTTTACGATGACAGGAAATTGCAGCCCGGAGATTTGCCCCATGTCGCTTTCTGCCGCGATTTTGACATACTTTGGCGAAGGCACGTTGTGAGCCTCAAAGCACTGGCGCATCAGGAATTTGTTGGTTGTGGTCTGCGAGTATTCATCGCTGTTTGACACAAGCCCCATTTTCCCTGCCACATAATTCACTGTGAGTACGGCCGTGTCTGACGCTATTGTTGTTATTCCGTCAATTCCTGCGGTCTGGCATTCTTTCAGTATGCTGTCCTTTTCGATGATTGATATAGGGAAGAAATGGTCTGCCACGTCAGCGCATACAGCCCCGTCTTTCCACGAAAAGCAGTAAACTTCCAGTCCCATTTGCTGTGCTTTTTCAACAACCGGCAGCTGGAGGTAACTGCCTCCTATTATAGCTATCTTCTTTTTCATAATCCCACTTTTTTAAGGACAAAGGCGTTTATTTTGGTCTTGGCTGCCTTGTCAAGGAATATATATGACGAAACCGCCACACTCAGTGCCGAGGCTGTGGCAAGCAACGCCGAGGGGAGCACTCCGCTGTTTCCTGTAAGTTTGTAGGTTGCGAATGTAAGTGCAAGCGATATTGCCGTTACCTTTGCGCAGGTGGCGAAACAGGGGATGAAGTCAGAAATTCTGTAAGACTCCACATCGTGCGCCAGAAGCATGGGCTTTATCAAAAAGCCGAATGCGCACTGCACGAATACTCCCAAATAGAGCATCCACATCACATCGCCTTTTTCCCTGAATATAAAATACAGCACAACAAACAGCACCGGACCCGAAACGGCGGCAAACACGGAGTTGGACTTTATTTTTGCGGCTGCCATCATTGGGGTGTAGAACGCCGAGTCGAACGAACCGATTATGCGCTGCACTATTATGTATTGGGTGAACAATACGGCGTATTCGGGCACTTTTACGAGCCAAATTCCCATTATTGTCTTCATTGTGAATATTGCGGGTAGCCCTATGAGCAGGCACAGCTCGTAAACATACACGGTTGTCTGCATCGTGAGCTTTTTCGATTCGTCGTACTGCCCCGAAGCGTACAGTTTTATGATTTGCGGGTTCACGGCGTTGCGGAAGTTGTTTATGAACTGGTTCAACGCTCCCGAAACTTGGTTGGCTATGGTTTGCGCCGCCACCATGAAGGGCTGGAAAAACAGGTTGAGCAGTACAAGGTAGCCCTGCAATTTCAGTGTTTCCGAGAGGTTTGCCAAGACGTTCCAGCCCGAGAAGCACATAAGAGACCTGAATATGCCCTTGTTGAACGAAAAGCCGAACTTGCACTCGGAGTAACGCCGTATGCAGTAAACCGCATAGCATCCGCTCACCAACAGCTGCGCCACGGCGGTGAGTGCCGCGTACATTATCAGCTTGTCGGAACTTCCAAGACTAAGGCACATAACCACCGCAAGGCGTGCCACTGCGTCGAAAATGCCCACGTATGCGTAAACTTTCATGTCCTCGTGGGCTATTATGAGCGCGATGTAGGGTATCTGCACAATGCTTACGAATGTGGCGAATATGGAAATGTGATAGACTACGAGGGTGGGGAGGAAGCGTTCGGGCGGAATAACCATTTTACTGTAAACATACCACAGTCCTGCGGTTTCGAGTATCGCCACAATGAGCAGCGCGAGCAGCAGGTGGGTGAACACCGCAGTGCGGTAGGTTTGCATCAGCCTGTTTTTGTCGTTTGCGCCAAGCTCGTATGTGATGAAGCGCGATGTGCCGGTGCTGAGCGTACCGTTGAGGAACGACAGCATGCCGACAATTCCGCCCACCACGTTGTAAAGTCCGAAGTCCTGCACGCCCAGCTTGTCGAGCACAACTCTTGAGGCATAGAGCGTAACACCCATGATGAGAATCATGCGTGTGTACAGGAATATGGTGTTCTTTACAATGAGCCTGTGTTCAGCCATTGCGTCAGTAGGATTTTATACAGGCGAATATGGTGTCGAACACGAACACCAGCATTGTTATTGTTGCCACAAATATCATGCGCTTCGGACCTGCGGGCTTCAGCGGTACGGTTGCCGATTGCAGGGTGGTGAACGCAGGGGTCTGCTCTATCACCTTTGCGCGTGCGGCCTGCACCTGCGTGTTGAGCTGGGCGTATGTATTGAACTGCAGTTGCATCTCGTTTTCAAGGTTGTCGAGCTTCGACTTCACGCTCGCGAGAATCACCTCGTTGTTCGCGTCGGAATAGCTTGCGTACGTCTGGCGGGCCTTGTCGTATTTCTCCTTGGCCTGGCGGCGCAGCTCTATGTTGTAGTCAAGTTCCTTTTGCGCCTTGCGCGTTCTGTATTGCGTTATGAACTCCTGAAGCTTCTCCTTTGCCGCGTCGGCTATTGTCGCGCTTGCAAGCGGGTCCTGGTCGGTTGCGGTTATGGAAATCACGAAGTTCTTCTTGTCAACCTCGCAGCTTATCTTGTCCCCTATAAATTGGGCTATCATGTCCTGCTCCTTGGTGAGCCAGAACGGATTCACCTTGTCTTCGCCGTTTCCTGCGGGTTTCTTTTTTTTGAAAATCTTCTTCACGTTGTCGATTGCCGCGTCCCACCAAGTGCCTTTCTGGTGGAATTTCAGGTAGTCGTAAAGGTTTGTCTTCACCTTGTGGTCCTGCGTCTCCACCATGGTGGTGAACATGCTCGTCTTGAAGTCAACCGAGGCTATCAGGTCGGGGTAAAGTTCCGGAAAAATTGCATCGGCGGAGTTGTTTGTGCCGCCAATGTCAATGCCGAACGACGAGGCAATGGAGTTGAGCGAGCTTGAACTCATGTTCGAAAGCTCCGGGGCAAGTTTTACAGTTGTGGAATAATATCTCGGTACGGACACTATGATGAACGCCGACAGCGCAAAGGCTATGGGAAGGCTTATGAAAAACAAAATCTTGTGTTTCCACATCGCCTTTATTATCCTCATCACGTCAATTTGCTTCAGCTCCCGTATGCCCGGCGTTTTTGCCGCATTGTTGTTGGTGTTGCACATAATTCTCTATGGTTGTGTAATTATTGTTCACGCCACAGTACGCATTTCGCGTGCATGGCCATGCACAACAAAGTTACAATTAAAAATCATAAAAACAGTTATTGCCATTGTCTAAAAGAATAACGGTCAGAAAAGCGTATTATTTCACAGTTGCGCAGAATGTAGTCTTGTGCTGATTTTTAGAGAAAATCAGAGATTGAAATTGGTGCGATATGCAAAATTACAAACAGCCCCTCCCCAAAAGTGTACTTGAGTTAACGCTTATGTTTTATTTCTACATTAAGTATTTTTCAGTAATAATGGATTCGAATTTTTCTAAACAAGAGATAGCGTGTGCCTCATCTATATGTTGGTTATTAAGACGATTTGCGGAATTTATAACAAACGACTCGTACCTTTCAATATAGCGTTTTACGTTTAACAGCCAATCAACAAGGAATGGTTTGATAAAATTGTAATATATTGTGGTGTCAATCTTCCTGCTTTTAAGCCCTTGAATACACTCGTTGTTATAAAATAGAGAACGAATAGATTGAGCATCCTTATTCATAGCGTATTGCATACGCCCTGTACGCCACCGCATCAACCGCATTGCAAACTGCCACAACAACATTGCCAACCGGCGCAATTCAGGGCATATGCAATACGCCCCTACGGAGGCGCAAATCATTAATCATTCGTTACTTATATATTTGCAACGCACATAAAATATGCCTTGTGCGCCATCGCCCAAACCGCATCGCACAAACAAAAGACATCGCAGCAATAGGGCATAAAAAAGCGCGGTTTGCACCGCATGGTGCAAACCGCGCTCTGTATCTTATTTGGGATGTTTCTTACTTCAAGCCTTTGAGCTGTGTTGTTGCAAAGGCCATGTGTCCCGGAATGAGTCCCGTTGTCGCCGACCATTGCAGCTTGCCTGCCGCGCTGTAGCAATAGAGCACACCGGGGGTCTTGTAGTCTTTCGCATCAGCCACGAAAATCTCCTTTGAGTCGGGGTTCACGGCAACGGCGTACGGCATCACAATCCTGCTGTCTGTTCCGTCGGTTATGAAACCTGCGGTTGAAAGTTCCTTGGTCTTGGTGTTGTAGAGCGAATACGAGTTTGTGGCCTCGTATGTTGGGGCCTTGTATTCCACGCCTATTATATACAGGTTGTCGCCAGCGGCAGCAATGGCGGAAACGCGTGTGTCGATTGAGTCGCTCAACGCCGCAGTTGCCGTGTTCACCACATATATCTTGGAACTTACCGTGCTGTAGTTTCCTGTGGAAATTACATAAAGGTTGTTGTCCTTGTCGAGAGCCACCTTGCCGAGGTTCAGGCCTGCATCGATTGTTTTTTCAACCTGCATTGTCTGCGGGTCTATCACGTTGATTGAATGCTCGTAGTTGGGGTACATATATCCGCCCGAATTGGCAACGAACAATTTTCCGTTGGCAAAGGCTATGCCCTCGGGCTGGTAGCCCACGGTTACGGTGCTTTCAACGGAGTTTGTGTTGAGGTTCACCTTGTAAACCGAACCTTTTGTGGTTTCCGATGTCTTGTCGGTGGGGTCGGCATACGAGGACACATAGGCGTAGTTGCCGTTGAAGGTTATGAAGCGGCACGCGGGGATGTCGATGGACGCAACGTGCTTGCCGGTCTTTGCGCTCATCACCTCCACAAGGTTCGAGCCGTTCATCACGGCATACACCTTGCCCTTGTAAACCTGGATGTCGTTTCCCGTGTCGCCAAGTCCGAGCGTTACGTCCGGGTTTATGGTCGGGAACAGGTTAAGGTAATAGTTGCCGTTGGTGTAGTCGAAATAGTCCAATGAAGACTTGTTCGAACCCATTGCGCCCTCGTTGAGCACGAAAACGCCCTTTGAGCTGAGGTTTTTCTGCGGTGTTGTAACCGTTGTGCCTGTGATGTCGATTTTCGGCGTGTTGTCATCGTCAGAGCAGGCTGTGAACTGGAATGCCGCCGAAAGAAGCAGTGCGGCAATCGCGCTTAGGCGAAGGGATTTCTTTAGATCTCTCATGTTTTTATATGTTTATTGATAAAGTGATTTTATAGTTTCTTCCGGGCATGGGGTAGCATCTCACCACATCGTAGTGGCGGTTGAGCACATTGTTCACCGCCAGCGACACTTTCGCCTCCGCCCCCATTAGCGACAGGCTGCGGTTTACGGCAAGGTCGTTTATGTAGTAGCTGCGTATGTAGTTGGCGGGAATGTTCGCGCTTGAGTCGTAACGCCGCCCTGTATATAAAAAGCTGTAGTCGGCACTCCATTTTCTCCACGCCACATTGATAACAGCCGAAGCCGAATGTTTGGGTATGTAGGCTATCTGCCCCTTGTAATACGGGCTGTTTTTATCGGAGCAGTCCATTGAACGCTGCCACGTATATGTTGCCTTTGCGCCTATGTCCACTTTCCCGACCCTCACTGCCGCATCAACTCTCGCGTCAAACCCGTGCACTACAACCTTTCCGAGGTTCGTCATCGTCCAGCGGAACTGATTTGTTGTCGGCACGGCTATGATTTTGTCGGATATGCGGTTTATGTAACCGTCGAGCTTGACTTCGAGGTTTTTCAACGCCTTCCCCTCTTTCGGGATGCGCCATGAAACGCCGCCGTCAACCTGCGTGGCATATTCCGGCTTGAGGTTGGAGTTTCCTATAAATGTGTAATACAAATCATTGAACGTAGGCACACGGTAGGAACGCTTGCAGAATGCACGCAGAGTAAATCCGGGCAAAAATGCGGGATGCCACGCGGCAAACACGGCAGGAGTAAAGCCTGTATGCTCCGAGCTTTTCCCCCCGTTACGGTTTCTCACGCGGTTGCTGACGTATGTAAGCAATGCGTTTCCCTGGAACTCAAAATCCCCCGTGCGGGCATTTATCGCCGCCGATGTGAAAACGCTGTTGCGCAAAGGCTTTGCAAACTCGCGGAGGTCGGCTTCGAGCGCGTCAAAGGCATAGTCGGCAGAAAGAGACGCCTGCATGTTTTCCGAGAAATCATATTTGTTTGCCGCCGAAACATACACGCCGCTCTGGTGGTAGTGGTTGTCTATGAACATTGCCCCCTGGTCGCGGCGCGGGTCGTAGAAATAATGAAGGTAGTCGTATGTGAGCTTTGTATTGACGAGCAGCGAATAATTGCCAAGGCGTTTTGTGAGTGCGCCCTGCACAAAAGTGTTCACGTCCCTTTGGCGGTCGATGTGCGAAAGGCGGTTTCTCACCACCGCCCCTGGCAACCCGCGCCGCGAAGAGTAAACATAGCCCCTTGCACGCCAGTTTCCGTCCGAAAGGCGGCCGTAGAGCGAAGCTTCGCCCCGCAACACCGTTATGTCGCCGTTGCGCCGCGTGGCTGTGGTGTCGTATCCGCCGTCCATATGGTAACGGTATTTATATCTGCCGTTTGACGTTAGCCATGCGGCGTCAACCTGCAAGGCCGTCTTTTCCGACAGTTTCTGTTCCCAAAGCACCTCGGGCGAAAATGTGCCGAAAGAGCCGCCCTGCACCACGGCACGCAGGTTATACGCCCTGCCGTGAAACTCCGGGCGGCGTGCGGCAATGTCCACATTCGATGCCGAAGCAAAATTGCGTGCCGGCTTGAAAATTCCGCCATTGCCGCCGTTGCTCAAGGTTATGCCGCCCACATTGGCAAGCGAAAGCCTTCCGAGGTCAACAACACCGTTTTGCGCATTGACAATCTCCACCCCGTCATAGCTCACGGCGGTGTGTTCCGTGCCCATGCTGCGCACGTCTATGGTTTTAAGCCCGCCTATTCCGCCGTAGTCCTTGAGCTGCACGCCCGAAAAATAACGCACGGCATCGGCAACGCTGTACGAGTTCATGCGCCTCAGGCTTTCGCCGTCAAGAGTCTGTTGCGAGGTTATCGTGTTGGCTTTGCGCTGCCCACTTACCACCGCCGCCGGCAACGCCGGAGCGTCAAGGGTGTCGCGCAAGGCATTGTCCCCCTGCGCATACACGCCGGAGACAAAAAACACAGCCATATATATAATGTACTTCCTCATTCCGTTTCTCCCATGATAACCTTGGCCCTAAAAGAAACAGAACACACACGACAACATTGGCGATGCAGACCAAAGCACACCGCCTCACGAAGAACGCACAAGGCGCATTCCCCGAATGTTGTCCGTTCCCGTCCTCGCAGGTGCCGAACATTATGGGCTGCGGCAGGTCTTCTGGCTCGTCAAGTCCCGCACCTTCTCACAGCCAAAGGCTGCAATGGTTTTCGCACCAGCCGGCACGGCGGGAAATCACCCTTTCGGGCGTAACGCAAGGCACACTCGGCACTTTGCGAAAGACACACAGCAACGGGATTGTGCGGGATTCCCACCCGCTTCCCTTTTAATCGCGCAAGGAACAAAACTCCGGGCGCGAACCGCAGTCGCTGCAAAGTTACGGATATTAGTCAGAAAAAACGCCGCGTTCCCAAGGAAAACGCCACAAATCATGCGGCATACATTTGCGCATTGCGGGAAATAGTAGTAATTTTACCGCAAAATATAAACAGGCAAAATCATGAACATTCCATTTTTCCGCAACCTTGCGCTTATTGCCGCCATTGCGGCATACGCGCCATGCCGGGCGCAAAGCAGCATCAAACTTCCGCAGCCCGACAAGTCGCTCAAGACAACCCTCATCGACGCGCTGCAAAACAGGCAGTCTGTGCGCAGCTTCTCAGACAAGGAGTTCAGCGACCAAGACCTTTCAACCCTGCTTTGGGCTGCGAACGGCATTAACCGCGAGGACGGCAAGCGCACCGCGCCCTCGGCCCTCAACAAGCAGGACGTTGAGATTTTCGTCATAAGAAAAGACGGCGCATACTTTTGGAATCCGCAGACAAACACTCTTGAACGGCGCAGCGACCAAGACCTGCGCCCGGCAGTGGCACGCGGGCAGGAGTTCACCGCAAAAGCCCCGCTGTCGATAGTGCTTGTGAGCAACGGCACGAAGTTCGGCGATATGCCCAACAAGTTCGGGCTTGCCGACGCGGGCTATGTGAGCCAGAACATCTGCCTTATATGCTCTGCCGCAGGATGGGCGTGCTGCCCCAGGGCGACAATGGACGGCGCGATACTTGCGGAACAGCTTAAACTCACACCCAAGCAAGTGCCGATGCTCAACAACACGGTTGGATACAAGGAAAGCGCGGAATGACCCGCGCTTTTTTCATTCGTAATCGTCAACTGTGTAGTTCACAAAGTCGAGCATGGGCTTCATGGTGCGGAATATTTCCACCACCTTGTCCTCCCAGCCCGGCGTAAGCAGCAAGTTGTCGTCCACCGGTGTGGAAACCGAATAATCCTTGGGCTGCAAATAGCGCATATACGGAAAATCCTTGGGGAAGCCCTTGGGGGCGGTTTTCAGGCGTTCCTCGCCTATCACAGGGAAAAGGCTCTTGAACGCCGGATTTTCCACAATGGCAGAAAACTCCTCCACATTGTCAAAAATGCTCTCCCTGACGGCTTTGAGCACCTTTGAATCCATGCAGTAGCTTCCGCCCGCCGCCAAACCGTTGTGGGGTTGGAAATGGATGTAATACCCGCCGTGAACCGACTTTTTGCCATGCGCATTGATATAAGCCCCCATGTGAATTTTGTAAGGACGCTTGTCGTTGCTGAAGCGCACATCGCGGTAAATGCGGTATGTGCAGTCTGACGGCGAGAGCCGCCCCACTTCAGGCTCAAACTCGGAAATCCGCGCTATAAGCCCCGCCGTAATGTCGCCAAAGGCTTCCGCCGTCTCGTCGTAAAGGCTGCGGTTGGCCTTGAACCAATCACGGTCGTTATGTTCCGTTATGCCGTCAAGAAATTCAAAAACCTTCGCGCTGCGAGGGTCAACTTGTTTCGCTGCCATTTTGTTTTCAAATAAAAAAGTTCATCTGTCTCAAGGCGCATAGCCTGGATGCAAAATTAGCAAAAAGCAGGAAAACGCGATATTCTTGAAAAATTTCACACAAAACATTTGCCAGTTCAAAACAAGTCCGTATCTTTGCATCTTCCCCCGACGACAAAGGGGCGGAGACAAATAAACTTTTACATAACAATTAAAAACAAGAGTCATGAAGAAAAAATTTATTTGCACCGTATGCGGT
>CAVCON010000002.1:7299-13904 GCA_963603805.1 Oscillospiraceae bacterium | reverse complement strand
CGGTTACGTTCACGAAGGTACGGAAGCTCCGAAAGAATGCCCGATATGCCACGCTCCTGCATCAAAGTTCCAGGAAGTGGACGAGAGCGAAGAACTGAAATTTGAGACAGAACACGTTATCGGCGTGGCAAAAGGCTGCGACGAGGAGATGATAAAGGACCTGAACGCGCACTGGCAGGGAGAATGCGGCGAAGTGGGAATGTATCTCGCCATGAGCCGTCAGGCCGACCGCGAGGGCTATCCCGAAATTGCGGAGGCGTTCAAGCGTTATGCCTTTGAGGAGGCTGAACACGCTGCCAAGTTTGCAGAGCTTCTCGGCGATGTTGTTTGGGACACAAAGACAAACCTCGAAAAACGTGCAGCAGCCGAATCGGGAGCCTGCTCCGACAAATTCCGCATTGCCAAGCGCGCAAAGGAACTCAACCTCGACGCAATCCACGACACCGTGCACGAAATGGCAAAGGACGAGGCACGCCACGGACGCGCTTTCAAGGGACTGCTCGACCGCTATTTCGGAAAGAAATAAGAGGAAAAACTGCGAAACATCAACAAAGGATATGGTGCGCCACAAAGCGCACCATATTTTTTTGGCAAATCCGTTTTTGATCCAAACACACAACAGCCGCCACACATATTCCGATACTTGTTTGCCGAAGCCGCAAAAACTACATGACATAGGAAAAACTACAAAACTGTTTTGATTTTTGCGTTAAGCCAGTCTTTATCGCAGCCTTGTGGCGCGGTTTACTCGGTGGTGTACAAGGCGAACGCCACATGAGCAACAATCACACAAACAGCAATTAACCAATCATTTGCACCGCTGTATTGGCGTATTGCATACGCCCTGAATTGCGAGGACTTGCAATGTTGTGGTGATATTTGCTGATGCGGTTTGTGCGGTGGCATACAGGGCGTATGCCATACGCCCCTACAAATGGCGCAAAACCAAAGCAGGACTTTTTTTCCCAAACACCACGAAAATTACATTTGATGTAGGAAAAACTACGTCCTATGTAGAAAAAATTATGTCTGATATAATTTAAATTACATCAGACCTTTTTTCGCCCATTTGCAACCTACTGAAAAACAAATGCTTACAAGAAATTTCTACGTAAAGACAAAATGCTATTAATCAACAAATTACACAGATTGCGTGTGCTCCGCCAAACAACAGCTTTGACGAAAAGCATCCCGATTGGCTGCTCTGCCAAAATTACAGGTTTTCTTTGCACCATAAAAGATGTTTTTCGGTTGCAGCATCGGATGTTTTTTGTTTTATACGTAACTTTGAACCAAACAAACGTTTTTGCAAAAAGCAAACATAACGCAAGACACAAGGTCAGACATGAACAAGCTTACAGCATTCCTTACAGACGAACAACAGGCGCACCGTAAAGGCGGACTATACCACAAGACCCAAGTGCAGTTGGCTTACAACTCAAACCGCATAGAGGGCAGCAAGCTGACGGAAGAACAGACGCGCTATATTTTTGAGACCCGCACAATCGGATTCAAAGACCAGGAAGCCGTGCCTGTTGACGACATCATTGAAACGTCAAACCATTTCGTGGCGTTCGACTATCTGCTGCACACCATAAGCCAGCCGCTGTCTGACGAAATCATAAAGGAGTTTCACCGCATTCTGAAAACCGGGACCGCCGATGCGCAAAAGGATTATTTCAACGTAGGGGAATGGAAAAGGCTCGCCAACGAAGTGGGCGGACACGAGACCTGCAACCCTGCCGACGTGGCAGGGGAAATGCGGAAACTTGCCGCATGGTACGCCGCACAGGAAGAGAAAAACATCAGCATACTTGCCGAATATCATTGGAGGTTTGAAAGCATACATCCGTTCCAAGACGGCAACGGACGTGTGGGGCGGCTAATACTTTTCCGCGAATGCCTGCGCAACGACATCATGCCCTTTGTCATTGACAACGAGCACAAGATGTTTTACTATCGCGGACTTGCGGAATTCAAGCGCACTCCCGGATTTCTTACCGACACAATGCTGTCGGCGCAGGACACATATACCGCGTGGGTGGAATATTTCAGCGCGGAACTGACCGAAGGCATGAAAAGAGAATAAGCCTTTCCCGCCGATAACGGAAAAGGCTTGTTTTCTGTCCTATGTAACGTTGTTTTACTGTTCTCCCACAGCCCTCAAATGGTTCAGCGCGGGGTTGGCGTACATTGTAAGAATGCGCTCGCGCAGGAAAGCCTCGTCCTTGTTCGGCAAATCCACCTTGTCAAGGCGCGAAGCAATGTATTCCTCAAACTTTTTCTTCTCCTCCTCGGTGTATTTTGAGGCGAAACGCGAAGTTCCCTCTAATAAATCAACTGCAACGTAGTTTGCAGGATATAGCCTGTAATGAGTGAAGATTTCGCGGTCGATGTGGCGGGCTATGGTCTCGAACAGCTCGCCTTTTTTCATGCTGCGGTCGAGCGTCGCGAGCCAAGCGTCAATGCACGGCGCGGCGGAATAGTGCACCCTGCCCTTGTAGCCGTATATGCCTGTGCTCATGTTAAGCAGGTCGTTCTCGCGAGTCTTTACGTAATCGGGATTGTCGCGCTTCATCTGGAACTCCGCCGCTTTCAGGTAGTCGCAGGGGTCGTATTCGTATGAAATGCTCAATGGCACAATATGCAGCTCCATGAGCCTGTCGATAACATCGCCTTCGCCGCCCATGGCCATCATCTTCAGGATCGAATCCTGTGTGCGGTCGTCAGAATCCTTTGCCCTTCCCTCGCGCTGCGCTATCCAGATGTTTTCGTTCTTTTGGCTTATGGCAAAGTGCATATACCGGCTCATCCGTGCGGAACTTGCCAGCATCTCGCGCATTTGCAACGAACGCTGCACGATGAACGACTTGTTGACCCTCACAAGGCGGCGTATCCACGGATAAACAAGAAGATTGTCGCCTATGGCAATCTCCACGGTGCAGGGAAAATGGTTTTCGAGCAGCTTTTTCGAGAGGAAAGCCGAGTCGATCACTATGTCGCGGTGGTTTGACACGAAAGTGTAGCGTTTGTTTGGCTCTATGCAGCCGCAATCCATGTCCACGCCATCGGTGCAACTGTTCTCTATCTTTGTTATGAGGTCGTAAATCATCACCTCCTGCACCTGCTGGTTCGTCTTGCACGAGCGGAGCTTTGCGGCAATCATATCCATGCCAACGCCGGGGAACAGCTGTGATAACACAGCGGTGAACTGCGGATCGGAAAGCAGTGCGTCGAATGCGGCGGGAAGCTCCTCGGGCGTATAGGGGCGGATTTCGTCAAATTCTTTTGGTATTACCATAGCCTTTAACGGTTTTCTATGCAATCCTCTATTATCTCGGCAAGCACGCAACCGATGTCCTTTCCGTCGGCCTTTATCTGCTGCGGAATGAAACTTGTTGCCGTCATGCCGGGAGTGGTGTTTATTTCGAGCATATTTATCTTCTCGTTGCCCTTTTCGCCAGTAAGGATATAGTCTATGCGTATAATTCCACGACAGCCGAGAAGTTCGTAAATGTTAAGCGTCTCCCTCTTGACGCGCTCCGTTGTTTCCGGCGAAAGGCGTGCGGGAGTTATTTCGCTGACCTGTCCGTTATATTTTGCGTTATAGTCAAAAAACTCGTTCGCGGTTACAACCTCCGTAATGGGGAATACGCAGCTCGTCTTGCTTGTCTTGTAGCATCCGCAGGTTATTTCCGTGCCTTTCATGAAAGCCTCCACCATAACTTCGGGGCTTTCCGCCATGGCTTTCTGTATTGCCGGCTCAAGTTCGTCAGCCTCTTTCACTTTTGTAACGCCGAAGCTGCTTCCGCCGGCGTTTGGCTTTACAAAACAGGGCAAGCCCAGCCGCGCAATAATCTCCTCGTTTGTGTGGCGGCGCACTTGGTTTTTGCGCAACAGCACACTGTCGGAAATGTTCACGCCCAGCGAGCGCAAAAACTGATTGAGCGCGTATTTGTTGAAAGTCATTGCCTCCACAAGAACGTCGCTTGTGGAATAGGGCATATCTATAAGGTCGAAATATCCCTCTATTATTCCGTTTTCGCCGGGAGTGCCGTGGATTGTTATATATGCGAAGTCGGGGCGAATGCGTTTGCCGCCGTCCGAAAACGAAAAGTCGTTGCGGTCAATTGGTGCGGACGTGCCGTCGCCAAGGTGGGCGTTCCAGCTTGCTCCGCGCACCTCCACGATATAAGTGTCGTATGGCTGGTTTTCAAGAAATGACTTTATTCCCTGCGCACTGCGCATGGACACGTCATGCTCGGAGGAATCGCCCCCCGCCACAATTGCTATTATACGTTTCATATTATTCTTTTTTTGCGCGAGCCACGCAAACCATAACGCGCCCGCCATGTTTTTTCCTTTTATTCATCCTTCATCTTGCCGAAGCCTCGGAAAATCTCTCCCATTTGTCAATGAGTGCCTTCAATTCCTCGGGCATCGGCGCAACAAAGTCCATTTCCTTTTTAAGTGTGGGGTGGAAAAATCCGAGAGTGGCGGCGTGCAGGGCCTGTCGCGGACAGAGCGAAAAACAGTTCATCACAAACTGCCTGTAGCTGCCCGAACTTTTGCCGCGTATAATCTGCGCCCCTCCGTAACGCTCATCGTTGAAAAGCGGATGCCCTATATGCGTGAAGTGTGCGCGGATTTGGTGCGTGCGTCCTGTTTCGAGGCGGCACTCTACGAATGTTGTGTAGCCAAAACGCTTCAAAACCTTGTAGTGCGTAACCGCAGTTTTCCCGATGCCGCTGTCGGGCGGAAAGACGCACATCTGCAAACGGTTTCTCGGGTTACGCGCAATGTTTCCCTCTATTCTGCCCTCATCGCTTCCCGGATCGCCCCACACAAGAGCCTCGTAGCGGCGGCGGGTTGTCTTGTTGAAAAACTGCACTCCGAGACTTGTCTTCGCCTCGGGCGTTTTAGCCACCACCAGAAGCCCAGAAGTGTCCTTGTCTATGCGGTGCACAAGTCCCACGGCGGGGTCGTTGGGGTCGTAGCCGGGGTTATCCTTCAAATGCCAAGCGATGGCGTTTACAAGTGTGCCGGTGTAGTTTCCATGCCCCGGGTGAACAACCATTCCAGCCGGCTTGTTGACAACAATCACGTCGTTGTCCTCATAAACAATGTCGATCGGAATGTCCTCCGGCTCTATTGTGTTGTCGTAGCGCGGGCGGTTGAGGAGAAGCGTTACCACATCGCCGGGCTTTACCCTGTAGTTGCTCTTCACCGGGCGGTCGTTGACGTGGACGAACCCCGCTTTCGCCGCAAGCTGTATGCGGTTTCGCGAAGTGCCGGGCAGATGGACGAAAAGAAACTTGTCTATTCTCAGAAGCTGCTGCCCCTTGTCGGCAACCATCCTGAAATGCTCATACAGCTGACCGTTTTCGTCCCCGTCGTCATCAAGAGCGTCGTCGCCCTCATAGACATCGCGGAGGCTACTCCGCCAAAACTCCTCCATCATGCGAATTGTCGTCAAAATTTATCTCCTCTCCGTATTCCCATTCCGTTGCGAGCGAGTCCTCCTCGCCCATGTCGTCATCGGTAAGTCCGTTTCCAACCACAAGGGTAAGCACTGCCGTTACCGACACCCTCGTTCCCGCAACCACGTTCACGCCGTTGCCCTTAACGCCATACACCCATTCCTTTTCGCCGTTTATATATTCGGGGGGAGTGAGCCTGAAGCCGAGAGCCTCAAGTCGCGACTGCGCCTCGCGCAGCGAACTGTTGTCGGCAAGGTCGGGCATAACTATTGTCGGGGGCAACGCCGCGTTAAGCGTCAGCGGCACTTCCCTGCCCGCCTTGACCTTTGCGCCGGCATCGATGCCCTGGTCGAGCACCGTACCCGCCGCACGGCGCGGCACATAGCCCGAATCGCCCACCACGCACACCAGCCCCGCCGCCTCAAGCCTTTTCTGCGCCTCGGCGTATGAAAGTCCCTTGAGCTGCGGCACGGTTACTTCCTCGCCGTGGCGCGAATAAATGTCAAGACCCTTGAGTGTGAGGAAAATTATGAGCGCAACCACAACCGCCATTGCCAGCAGGTTTCCCCACAGGTAGCGGCTCGTGAGTTTGGCAAACAGTTCCTTCAGTGTCATGCGCGGCGGCTTTTAGGTGTTACTTGCTTCGTGATGCGTACAAAGGCTTAAAACACAAAAGAAGCAAAGGCTTGAGTTCCCAAACCCCCACTTCTCTCAGTTGTTATTGCGGATGAAGTCCGGAACGCTTATTTCTTTCCGTGAACTTCGTCAGAAACCGTCAGCTTCTTGCGTCCCTTTGCACGGCGCGAAGCCAGCACACGCCTGCCGTTGGCTGTCTGCATACGGCTGCGGAAGCCATGCTTATTCTTTCTCTTGCGATTGTGAGGTTGAAATGTACGTTTCATTGTCTTATATATTTTATTTTAATTCAGAGTTTACGCGCCCCTCATGGAAAGACGCACTTTCGGGCTGCAAATTTAGGGATTTTTTTCTATCCGCCCAAAGCGCACGCAATAATATTGCCGTTCATTTGCAATTTTTTACGCGCCAAACTGCATAATCAGCAAGAAAATCATAACTTTGCACCGCTTTTTGCAACCCGCCCCGCTTTTCGGGGCATACGGCAAT
>CAVCON010000002.1:371-7289 GCA_963603805.1 Oscillospiraceae bacterium | reverse complement strand
GGGAACTTGCATCCGCATGGACGGCAAGCTCTATTTTTGCATTGACTTCCTGCACGTGAAGCCGGGAAAGGGCAACACAATCATGCGCACAACGCTGAAGGATGTTGTTTCGGGCCGTGTGCTCGAAAAGCGTTTCAACATCGGCGAAGCCCTTGAAGACGTGAGGGTGGAACGCCGCCCCTACCAGTTCTCCTACGCC
Source organism: Oscillospiraceae bacterium (assembly GCA_963603805.1). Classification (GTDB taxonomy): domain Bacteria; phylum Bacteroidota; class Bacteroidia; order Bacteroidales; family Bacteroidaceae; genus UBA6398. The sequence continues at coordinate 7,090 of CAVCON010000002.1, read as the reverse complement.
GACGGCGACCAGTACCACTTCCTCAATCAGGAGACTTGGGACGACGTTGTTATTGAGCGCGAGCTCATCACCGGCGTTGACTACATGAAGGAGGGCGATGTTGTTGACGTTGTGAGCGACGCATCAACAGAAACAATCCTCTATGCCGAAATGCCCGTTAAGACCGTTCTGAAAATCACCTACACCGAACCCGGACTCAAGGGTGACACAGCCACAAACGCAACCAAGCCTGCAACGGTGGAAACCGGCGCAACGGTGCGCGTGCCCCTCTTCATCAACGAGGGCGAGACGATTGAGGTTGACACACGCGACGGCTCATACGTAAACCGCGTGAAGTAACCCACAGACCACAAAATTTCTTTTCATAAGCTTCCCCCGTCCTCTCCCCGGAGAGGCGGGGATTTTCTTTTTTGCTGCGGCAAGTCCCACAAAATGCGCAACCCCTTGACAGACAAGCATTTGTCCTAATTTTCAAAATCCTGTATATCTTTCTGTATTTCAGACGTTTGCAAGTGGCGAAAAAAGGTCTGATGTAGTTTGAATTATATCAGACATAATTTTTCCTACATAGGACGTAGTTTTTCCCATGTCAAATATAATTTTTGCGGCATTGGTTTTGCGCCATTTGTAGGGGCGTATTGCATACGCCCTGTATGCCACCGCGTGAACCGCATAGGCAAATACCGTCGCAACATTGCAAATCGGCGCAATTCGGGCGTATGCAATACGCCCCTACAAATGGCGCAATTCACAGGATAATTGATTGTTGCGTATTTATATTGGACATCGCATACGCCTTGTGCGCCATCGCTTGAAGCGTGTTGCGCAAGTGCCGCCGATCAAGCCTCGGAAAATCCTCATGACGCATTATATATGTATGAAATGCGCCGCCGACCGCTGTATTTCCTGCGGATTGTGTATATTTGCATAACATATAACGTTTTTCACCAATCAACATATCACGAAAATAAAGATGAACCTCCAATTTTTCAAACGCGCTGGCATCATGGCCTCAACGGTCATGGCCCTTGCCGCATACGGTCAAATAACCCCCGAAAGTCTGAGGGTTGAGCACCTGAACGATAACATACTCATAAACACCCCGAAGTCGGCTGACGAAAACCCGCGCTTTTCGTGGATAAACAAAGCCGCCGCAGGCGTTACGGGCGAAGAGCAGAAGGCATACCGCATTTGCGTCGCCACATCGCCACAGGCTCTGGCTGCGGGCAAGGCTGACGTATGGGACAGCAAGAAGGTGAAATCGTCAGACTCGTACCTCGTTGACTACCGTGGCGGAAAGCTGGTTGAGGGCACCGACTATTACTGGCGCGTAATGGTGTGGAACGCAAAAGGCAAGGCTTCGAAATGGAGCGAGACGCAGAAGTTCACAACAGGCATCGACTCATGGAAGGCACGCTGGATTGGTGCGCCGTGGCAGGGCGAGGAGGCGCAGTTCAACCTCAAGACAGGACAGTGCATGGCGGAATTTCCGGCTGTGCCATACCTGCGCAAGAGTTTTGACGTGAAGTCAGGAATACGCTCCGCCAAGGCGTTTGTTACTGGCCTCGGATATTTCGAGTTCTTCCTCAACGGCAAGAAAGTGGGCAACGACCTTCTCGTGCCGAACTTCACCAACTACACATCGCGCCCCGACCTGATACACAGGCAGGGAATATCTCTCGATGAGAAGTCTTCGGGCTTCCGTGTGTCCTACCTGCAATACGACATCACCAAACTGCTGCGCAATGGCAGGAACGCCGCCGGCGCAATGGTGGCTTCGGGATATTTCGACACAAGGGTTGACCGCCTCGGGGCGTTCGGCTCGCCGAGGTTCATCTGCCAGATAGAGATAACCTATGAAGACGGCAGCAAGCAGATTGTAGTGAGCGACCCGTCGTGGAAAGCCCACAAGAGCGGCGTTGTGCACTGCGACATCTACGACGGCGAGAGATATGACGCGCAGCAGGAAGTGAGCGGATGGTGCGATGCCGGCTTCGATGACAGTTCATGGCAGAACGCCGTGGAGAGAAAAGCCCCCGAGGGCAAGCTGGTGGCTTTCGACACCAACCCCGACAGGGTTACTGAAACGCTCAAGCCCATCGCCTTCAAGAGCAACGCTGACGGCAGCTGCACAATTGACTTCGGCGAAATGATTTCAGGACACGTGCGCCTCAAAAACATAAGCGGGGAAAAGGGCAAGACAATAAAGATAAAATATGAAAGCGCATACGCACAGGAAGTGAGCTACACGTTCAAGGACAGCGCACCCGTTGACTACGCGCCGCAGTTCACGTGGTACGTGTTCCGCTACGTAACAATCTCGGGACTTACCCCAACTGCCGACCAAATTGTTGCCGAAGCCGTGAACGCCGACATGAAGGTGAACTCCGAGTTCACAACCTCGAACGAACTGTTCAACAAGATAAACTACGTTTGGCAGCGCACGGAGAAGGACAACATACACAGCGGTGTGGAAAGCGACTGTCCCCACCGCGAGCGCATTCCCTACACAGGCGACGGACAGGCTGTATGCTCCACTGTGATGCACAACTTCGACGGGGCGGCGTTCTTCCGCAGTTGGTTCAACTCCATGCGCGACGCGCAGGACAGGGAGACAGGCTATGTGCCCAACGCCGCACCTTGGTGTCCCGGCGCGGGCGGCGGCGTTGCCTGGGGTGCAGCCATGAGCATAATGCCGTGGGAATACTACATGAACTATGGGGACAAGAAAGTGATTGCCGAAAACTACGACGCGTCCAAACGCCAGATAGAATACATGATGACGTGGGTGAAGCCCGACGGAACCATGCACCAGAGCCGCAAGAACGCAAAGGACAACAGCGACTGCTATTGGATGAACCTCGGCGACTGGGTGCCGCCGTTCAAGTTCCCCGCCGACGAAAAAGTGCACACGTACATTCTGTGGCGTTGCGCCGACAGGATGAGCAAAATGGCAAAAGTGATGGGCAACGCGGCAGATGAGAAGCATTATCGCGAGCTTGCCGACCGCACACGCAACGCATACGACAAAGTATTCTTCGAGAACGACACCTTAGGATACGGCGATTTCGGCTGCAACGCCTTTGCCGTGGAAATGGGTCTGACGGAAAAACGCCCCGGACTGAAAAACATCCTCGCACACGAAATAGGCGTGAGATACAACGGACACCTGAACTGCGGATATATCGCGCTCGAGGTGCTTTTCGAGGGACTGGCAAAAACAGGCCTCAACAACCTTGCCTACACTGCGATGAGCAAGACCGACTATCCGTCTTTCGGAAACATGATCAAGAACGGCGCGACAACACTTTGGGAACAGTTTGACGGACAATACTCCGAGAACCACCCGTTCCTCGGCTGCTGCCTCACATGGTTCTACCGCCAGCTCGCAGGTATGAACTCCGACCCCGAAGCTCCTGCATACAAGCACCTGATTGTGCGCCCGGTGCTCGCAGACAGCCTTGAAAGCGTAAGCTTTGCCAAGATGTCGCCCTATGGACGCGTGGCAAGCAACGTGAGCCATACATCCGACAGGGTACGTATAATTGTTGACGTGCCGGTTGGCTCAAACGCCACCGTATATGTGCCCGCAGCAGGAATGCCGGCTTTGTCGGTAAACGGGAAACCCGCCACGAAAGTGAAAGGCGTTACCTCCGCCGAAAAGACTGCCGAAGGGTTCACCGTAAAAGTGAAGCAGGGGCATTACGAAATAATCGCAGCAAAAAACTAACCGTTGCGCGGCCAGCGTAAACACAATGCGCACAAGCCGCGCCGAACACTGATAAAATGAAGGGACTTGTTCCTTATACGTTAAACCTTGGCGGCTCGCTGATGAACCTCGGCGAGCCGCAAGTAATGGGTATCCTCAACGTTACGCCCGACTCCTTTTACGCGGCTTCAAGAACCTTTGACACGGAGGCGATTTCGCGTCGCGCAAGGCAGATTGCAGACGAGGGCGGAACTATTATAGACATCGGGGCATACTCCACCCGCCCCGGCTCCGCCGATGTTGACGAGGCAGAAGAGCTGCTGCGCCTAAGGCGTGCGCTTGCCGCCGTAAGGAAAGCCGCACCCGGCATTCCCGTAAGCATAGACACGTTCCGCGCCGACGTGGCGAAAATGTGCGTTGAGGAATATGGCGCAGAAATCATCAACGATGTTTCGGGCGGCGAGGGGGACAAGCGTATGTTCGAGACAGTTGCGAAGTTGGGAGTGCCTTACATTCTGATGCACATCGGCGGCACGATTGACAATATGCACTCCGACGCCCCGCTAACCTCACACTCCGACTCCGCCGTGCCGTATATGCAAAGCGTGATGGCGTTCCTCACGGAGCGCATAAACAAACTGCACTCGCTCGGGGCGAAAGACATTATCATAGACCCCGGATACGGCTTCGGAAAGTCCATGGCGCAAAACTACGAACTGCTTAACAGCCTCGACTTCCTGAAAATATGGCAACTGCCGCTGCTTGTCGGGGTATCGCGAAAGTCAATGATATACAAACTGCTCGACACGGACTCCTCGCAAGCCCTCAACGGCACAACCGTGTGCAACACCATAGCCCTTATGAAAGGCGCGTCAATTCTCAGGGTGCATGACGTAAAGGCGGCTGTGGAGGTCGTGAAAATCGTAAGGCAAACCATCGGGTAAAACATCCTCACCATGCTATCGTTTTCAATTAAGGACATAATAGACATACTGCTGGTGGCAACGCTGCTCTTTTACATCTACCGCCTGATGAAAGAGTCGCGCTCGGGAAACATCTTCATGGGCATACTTATATTCATAATAGTCTGGATATTCGTGTCGAAGATTTTCAACATGAGCCTCCTCGGGTCGATAATGGACAAGGCCGTGAACATAGGTGCAATCGCCCTGATTATAATATTCCAGGAAGACATAAGGAACTTCTTCTCCTCGCTCGGCACCCACCATTCCATCGGCAAGATAGTGAAGTTCTTCTCCCGCCCCGCACAAGACCGCAGCATTGTCAGCGAAAACAGCATAATCCCTGTGGTGAGGGCGTGCATGTCGATGAGTGCGCAAAAAGTGGGTGCGCTCATTGTGTATGAACGCTACATAGGGCTTGGCGACATTGAAAAGACGGGGGAAATGATTGACGCGGAAATCAAACAGCGTCTCATCGAAAACATTTTCTTCAAGAACAGTCCGCTGCACGACGGCGCAATGGTAATATCCCACCACCGCATATCGTCTGCGGGGTGCATACTCCCTGTTTCGCACGACGAAGACATCCCCCGAAACCTCGGTCTGCGCCACCGCGCCGCGATGGGGGTTACGCAAAAAAGCGATGCGCTGGCAATAACCGTGTCGGAAGAGACTGGGGGCATATCAGTGGCGTACAACGGCAAGTTCCACCTTAACCTCACAGGCGAGGAACTCGAAAGGATACTGACAGAAATGGTTGTGTGAGTTCGGGACAACAAGCCGCCATACGATAAAACAAACCAATCCGCAAACGATAACGCCACAGGAGCGCACAGAACATATGCAATATGCAATTAATCAATATATTGCGCCACTGTAGGGGCGTATGGCATACGCCCTGAATTGCGCGGGTTTGCAATGTCGCGGCAGTGTTTGCCAATGCGGTTCATGCGGCGGAGTAAAGGGCGTATGCAATGCACCACACAAATACGCAGCAACCTGTCATTCAATAATTTGCGCCACTGTAGGGGCGTATGGCATACGCCCTGAATTGCGCGATTTACAATGTTGCGACGATGGTTTGCGGTGTGGTTTTAGCGGTGGCATACAGGGCGTATGCGATATGTATTACAAACGTATAAAGGTAGCTAATCAGAAAATTGCACCGCTTGTAGGGGCGTATTGCATACGCCCCGGATTGCGCGGTTTTGCAATGTTGCGGCGATGGTTTGCAGTGCGGTTCATGCGGTGGCATACAGGGCGTATGCAATACGCCCCTACAATTATCGCAAACCCTCAACCGATTACTATTCCCGAAACACTCCGAAAACTACATCGGATGTAGGAAAAACTATGTCCTATGTAGAAAAAATTATGTCTGATATAATTCAAACTACATCAGACCTTTTTTCATACACTTGCAATGCGCTGAAAAACAAATCGTTATAGCAAATTTTATTTTTATAGGCAATTTGTTGGCACTCAACGCTTTATACTGCTTTGACGATATTCGTTGAACCGTTAAGAATATGGCTTTTTACAGCAACTGCAAAAAACAAAAAATGCGGCGGATTTCGCAATGAAACCCGCCGCGCCTTGTTTTATTGAAACCGCCAGAAAATCACGCCTTATTGGCTGTGTTGGTTTTCTTTTCGCGGATACGTGCCTTTTTACCTGTGAGCGCACGCAGATAGTAGAGTTTCGCACGGCGAACCTTACCACGCTTGTTAATTTCAATGCTCTCGATGTTCGGAGAGTTGATAGGGAAGATACGCTCCACGCCCACGGTGCCGCTCATCTTGCGAACCGTGAAACGACGCTGGTTCTGATGGCCGCTTATCTTGATAACGATTCCACGGAACATCTGTACGCGCTCCTTGTTTCCCTCGACGATTTTGTATGCCACAGTAATTGTGTCGCCCGGACGGAATGCGGGAAATTCCTTGCCAGTGGCAAATGCTTCTTCAGCAACTTTAATTAGATCAACCATTTTTGTAAATAAAATTGTTTGTTCGTCCCCAACGCAGCATCAACAAGCCACTCGTTTC
>CAVCON010000002.1:0-361 GCA_963603805.1 Oscillospiraceae bacterium | reverse complement strand
AAAATCATATATTATTTTTTACTTTGAGTGATTAATTTTTGTTTCCCTATTGCACGGTATAATATAATTTGTATATTTGCAAAATCATAACAACTAAATATAACGAGTATGAAAAAGATTGTATTATTGTCAGTTGTTGCTATTGTAGCGGTGGCATTGGCAGCGTTTGCAGGTTACAAAACCTTGATCCCCAAGAAAACGGCGGAAATCTCGCTTCTTGACGAAAATATAGAGGCGTTGACAAATGGCGAGGTGGGAGAAACGCTTTGGTCAAGAAAAAATGGAGATTGTATATATGAGGCAACAGGCAAGGCTGGTTCTACGGTGAAACTGAATTTGGGGGGTACAGGCATAATAACCC
>CAVCON010000001.1:0-30646 GCA_963603805.1 Oscillospiraceae bacterium | reverse complement strand
CGCCAATTGTAGGGGCGTATTGCATACGCCCTGTACGCCACCGCTTGAACCGCATCGCAAACTGCCGCCGCAACATTACCAACAGGCGCAATTCAGGGCGTATGCCATACGCCCCTACAAGCGGTACAAATTATTGAATGATTGGTTACTGCGTATTTATGTGTCGTATTGCATACGCCATGTATGCCACCGCATGAACCACATTGCAAACCGCTGCCACGATATTGCAAATCGGCGCAATTTTGGGCGTATGCCATACGCCCCTACGGCGGTGCATTTTTCTGATTAATTGCTGTTTATATATTCGCGAAGCTTATCACATACGCCCTGTACATCACCGCTTGAAACACATAGGCAAGCACTGGCACATCATGGCGTATAAAGCTGTTGTTCGCGTGCGAAATGTGCGGCATACGCTATGGCGGTGTGCGGTTTTGTGAAAAAAGCCAATATTTCTTTTGCGTATTGCCGATAAAACCTTAAATTTGGGGATTGAAATACAAAAGAGTGTTACCATGAAAATAATAAAAAGCATCACATCCAAAAGACTTTCACGTTTTGTGTTGGCTCTGTCAGTCCTGATGGCAGGGATTATGGTCAGTTCGTGTTCTGACAACATAGACGAGTCGAACCTTTACGTTTTCACGGGTCAGAGTGCAACGGATTTCGTGAGGCAGCAGCCCGAGTTGAGCAAATATCTCATCCTGCTCAAAAAGGCGCGTTCTGGAATGGGGCGCGGCTCAACCATGGACCATATGCTCGAAAGCCGGGGCAACTACACGTGCTTCATACCTACTAACGACGCAATCCAGGAATTTGTGGACTCGGTTGAGAATCAGAAGAATTTCGACGTGAATATGGTGAACGACTCAATGGCGCAGGTTATAGTGTTCAACAGCATCATAGACAACGGCGACATCGAGGCTTACAAATCAACCGACTTCCAGGAGGGCGTGCTTCAGTTGAAGACCATGGCCGACCGCTACATAGTGATAAACTTCCAGGCAAACGACAGCGGCAGGGTGATTACCCGCATCAACACTTTCTCGCGCATTGTGAGTTCGGACAACAAGGTGGAGAACGGACAGATACACGTGGTTGACCATGTTGTGATGCCGGCTTCGACATCCCTTCCGGGACTTCTCGGGATGCAGGACAACACGCGCATCTTCTCACACCTGCTCGAGCTGACCTCGTGGGCTGACAGCATGACGCGGTATCGCGACGACGAGTACGAGTTGCAGGACCACCCGCAGAACTACAAGCATATATGGTACGGCGAAAGGCTTGACGAACCCCTGCATCACAATTGGGGCTACACGGCGTTTGTGGAACCCGACAGTCTGCTTGAGGCGGAATGGGGCATAAGGCTCGAGGTTGTGAACGGCAACGTTGTGAACTGGGACGAGGTGATGCCGGTGATAAACCAAAAGGTGAAGGAGTATTACCCGGACGCAACGTCCGATGACCCGAAGAGCATGGAGAACGCCCTGAACCAGTTTGTGGGGTATCATATAATCGACGTGAGCATGGCATATAATAATATTGTCATAACCAAGGGGCAGGTAGGATATTCATATAACCGCCCGGAGCAGCTCGGCATAGACAAGTTCGAGTATTATGAGACTATGGGCAAGGAACACCGCATCATAAAGTTCACACTCGGCGAGCAGACCGAGGGGATAAGGATTAACCGCTATGTTAGCGAGTATGACGATGACAGCTACCGCGAGCTGGAAGTGCCTATAAAGGGAATCCTCGTGCAGTCGGGCAACGGCGTGCGCGACAACCAGGCTCTCAACGGTTTTTACCACATGATTGACGGGGTGCTTGTGTATGACGACGTTGTAAGGTATAAGGTGCTTAACGAGCGGATGCGCTGGGACACGCAGACTATGCAGCACGAACTTATGACAAACGGCCTGCGCCAGCAGCCGTCAAACATATATAATATGCTGCCCGCCGGATATTGCCGCAAGGTGAAGTTCTCTGACCAGACACTGCTCATATCCATAAACAACTACAACATAAACTGGCTGAACTACGAAGCCGACGATTTTGTGCTTGAAGGATATTACGACATAACGTGGCAGCTTCCGCCCGTGCCATACGAGGGGACATACGAACTGCGTCTCGGATATTGCAATGACAGCGGGCGCGGTATGGTGCAGTTCTATTTTGGTTCCGACCCCAACAACCTCGCTGCGGTGGGGCTTCCCATCGATGCGCGCATAGAGCCAAACAAGGCTGTCATTGGGTGGATAAAGGACGACCCCGACGATGCTGACGTGAACCGCGAAAACGACAAGAATATGCGTAACCACACTTTCATGAAATGTCCGGACAGCTTCGGCTTCAACTCGACAAATGTAACCGAGGGCGGGCGCAGTTACGGTCCAGGTGCTGCAAAGCTGCGCCATATAATAACCACCGAGAGCTGCCGTCCCGGCGTAACATATTATATGCGTATGAAGTCGCTGCTCAACGGTCCGGCAAACTTCGGCCCCGATTTCATAGAGTGGGTGCCCAAGAGTGTTTACAACGGCGTAAAGCCCGAGGACAAATGGTAATGCAAGTGGCGTGAAAGGGCATAAAGAAGTTTGCCGCAAACGCCAAACCTCATAAGGCAAAGCAAACCGCAGCTAAGGCAAAACCGCCAAGGCTGCGGTTTGTGTGTTTCAGAATTTGCGGGCATAAAAGCGCAAACTTGGCAATCTCTTGGTTTTCAGGAAGTTGATAGTTTTCATAGAGGCTTTGTAAGTTTTTGCTTTTCAGATGTATGCAACTGCCGAAAAAAGGTCCGATGTAGTTTGAATTATATCAGATATAATTTTTCCTACATCGGACATAGTTTTTTCTACATCAAATGTATTTTTTGCGGTGTTGGTTTTGCGAAAATAAAATGAACGATGTATGTTGTTTATTGATTGCAACGGTATATATGTAGGGGCGTATTGCATACGCCCTGTATGCCACCGTCCAAATCGCACGGTGCAAACGCCGCCACAACACCGCAAACCCGCGCACTTCAGGGCGTATGCCATACGCCCCTACAATTGGCGCAATTCTTTGGTTAATTGTGTGTTGTGCGTTTGTAAAAGCTGTAACATACGTCCTGTATGCCACCGCTTAAACCGCGCCATGCAAACAGCGCAAACATACGGTCATGGACTGATTATGCTTCAAATACTGTGAAATTATGTTCGGTTATAGCGTGCGCTCATGTGGGGATAATATGTTAATTTGAAATGCAAAATTAAATCTATGTTTAATTTTGCCGTCTTTATAATTAATAATCCGACAATTTGTGTAAAAAGGGGATTACTCTGTTTGTTACGTTTTTGTTAACTTGCAATGTAAAATCTTGTATATTTTGTAAAAAGCTAAATCAAAACGATGCGCCCGTTCCGAAGTGGCATTTGAGTGAAATTTTTGAAGCCGTGAGGGCGCAAGGGTGGTGGAGGAAATGCCGGCGGTGCCGGCTTGAGGTGTCGGGGTGTGGGCTGCCCTTTGTGTGGAGGGTTTGCGGGCGTGCGGGTGTGCTGGCGGATGGGGTGCGGAAGTGATGCCCGAAAGTGGAATTTTGATCGGCATTTTTCGTGGCAGGTTTTGATGCCGGCAAAGGCGCGTTTTCTCATTTTTCCACCCTTGGAATGTTAAATTCAAAGCCCCGAAAAGCGAAAAAATCGCGGTGTGCAAATTAAAATCATAAAAAATACTCCAAATATGTCGCCACGTGTGAAAAACTTAGTAATTTTCGAGGTGAAAATCCTGCGGTTTCTGTAAAAACAGAGGGGTGGGATAGTGAAAAAGCAGAAAAATCTGCTATAAGTGTTTGCTAAAAATAAAAAAAACAGTACTTTTGGAGGTGCAACTTGCATCTGCATGATTAACGTGCTTAGCTAAGAATATAAATATAAGGAGATTAGAATAAATAATACCATAATAACCGGCTTTGTATAAAGCCCTTAATAGTCATTTATGAAACATGAAAAGTGTCTTTCAGTTACGTCGGAGGCTCAGCTGCTACAGCTGCGTCCCTTTACTCGTGAACAAAAACCGTGGAAATGAGGTATGAAAACAAATAAAAATAATAGTATAAATATGATGTGTATGAAAAACCGTTTGATCAAAGAAGGCGGAAAATGGCTGATGGCTGTTTGTCTGCTGTCGATGTGCGGATTGACGTACTCCTGTTCTGATGATTACGATTTGCCCGACAAGAAGCCAAGTTGGCTCGGAGCGAGCATCTACGACTATCTGGTGGGACAGAAGAACTACACCAATACCGTGCGTCTAATTCAGGATTTGGATTACCAAGAAGTCTTGGAACGTACAGGTAGTAAGACGTTGTTCGTCGCTGACGATGACGCTTTTGCCAAGTTTTATCAAAACAACGAATGGGGCGTGAAGAAGTATGAGGATCTCACCACCTCCATGAAGAACTTGCTGTTGGGCTCCTCCATGCTCGACAACGCATATCTTCTTGAGATGATGACCAACATCAGCTCGGGTTCTACAATCTCGAAGAACCAGTGCTTGCGCCAGCCCACTTCGGCCGCAGTAACCGACTCCATTCCCTACTTCAAGTGGGACGGAGGCGACATCCCCGAAATCTTCAACGAGAACAACGATGATTCGGAGCCTGTGGAGATTGACTATTGGAAGCGTTTCCGCACGCAGGATAAAGGCGGCGTTTGGCTCGCCCTCGACGGAACTACTCCTCTTATGACCCACTTCCTCGCAGGACAGATGGGCGAAACCAACATCACCGACGCCGACTTCGAGACATTGGTGGGCACCACCCGCGAACCGACCGACGCACATATATATGGCAGCAAGGTTGTGGGACAGGACCAGACCTGCTTGAACGGCTATGTTGACAAGTTGGACCGCGTGCTGATTTCTCCGTCAAATATGGCGGAGATGATACGCACAAGTGGCAAGACAAATCTCTTCAGCCACTTGCTCGACCGTTTCTCGGCTCCGTTCTACAGCTCAACGCTCACATCTTCCCACTTGCAGCTTACGGGCATACGCGACTCTGTGTTTGAGAAGCGTTACTATTCCGCACGCTCGCAGGGCGGCCGTCTCGACACCGACCCGTATGGCGCAAAGATAAGCGAGAACCTTATCCTTGACTACGACCCGGGATGGAACCGCTACTATCCCGAAGGACAGCAGCTCTACACCGACATGGGCGCAATGTTCGTGCCTTCTGACGAGGTGCTTGAGAAATACTTCCTCCCCGGAGGTGCAGGTGAGTTCCTCATGGAGGCATACGCAAAGAAGGAGAACACCAAGGAGAACCTTGTATATAACACAGACCAGATACCTATCCGTATCATCCAGCCGTTTGTGCAGAACCTCATGAAGTCCTCGTTCATCAACTCCGTGCCGAGCAAGTACATCACCATTATGAACGATGCGAAAGACCCGATGTTCGGTAACATCGAGGGCGGCGTTGACGGCTTCCGTGCCACTATCGACACCACGCTTCTTGCAAACAACGGTGCTGTATATATAATGAATCAGGTGTTCGCTCCCGCAAAATACGCAGCGGTTTCTGCTCCTGCGCTTGTGGGTAAGGACATGAAGATTTTCAACTGGGCAATTTCGGCCGATGACTCCTACATCACCAACCCGAACTCCGCTCCGTTGAATGCGTTCTTCTCATACTATCTGTTGGCAATGAGCTCACGCTTCAGCTTCTTCATCCCCACCGACGACGCTCTCTCTACATATTATGATGAGGTAACGAGCCAGTGGACACAGCCGCGTGTTCTCTCATTCTACTACAGTACACGTCGTGCCGATGCCACCGCACCTGTAAAGGCGCGTGCTTACAAGTGGGACCCCGTAACCAACGAAATCGGCGGCTCCATTCCCGGCTCTGTTTCCGCACAGCAGATCAACAACCGTTTGAAGGACCTTCTCGACTCTCACATCATTGTGCACTCTGATGCAGAGTCCAAGACCGGCTTCGGTTCGCTCAACCAGTATTATGTAACCAAGGGCGGTAGCGCCGTTAAGATTTCCAACCGCGATGACGGAACTCTTTCCAGCGACTTCGACCAGACTTTGGCCGGCTTCAAAGTTCAGGGCGGTTTCCAGATTGACAACGACTCTCTGATTACCGTGGAACGCACATACGACCGCCGCGAAGAGACCACAGGTTACGGTAACGGTATGACATATATTATTAACCGTCCTATCCAGACCACAATGAAGTCCGTTTACAGCGTTCTTCAGGGCGAGGGCGAAACTTCTCCGTTCTACCAGTTCTTCAACCTCTGCCAGATTGACGCAGACTTGCTCACCCGCGCCGGTGTTGCCGACAGCGTTAAGAAGCAGGAGGACAAGGACACCGAGATAGAGAAATACACAGTGTTCACTTCATCGCAGAACGGTCTCACCGACAACGTGCGTTTCTTCAACTCGTTCAGATATACAGTGTATGTTCCCACAAACGAGGCTGTGCTCGAGGCAATCGAACAGGGACTCCCCACGTGGGATCAGATTTCCGAGGTTATCGTGAACGGTGAGAACGAAGTTCAGGCTGCAACCGATGCAGGTGCAAGCGAAGAGCAGATACTCGCGCTCACACGCAAGTATAAGTTCAAGGCTCAGGCCATGATCACCTGCCTTGTGAACTTCCTCAAGTATCACTTCCAGGACAACTCTGTATTTGCAGACCATAACGCTGTTGAGGCTACCAAGTATGAAACCGCCTGCATCAACGACGAGACCAACCGCTACCGTTCTGTTAAGGTTTCCTCTACGGGCAACGGCACTCTCGACGTGCGTTCGGTTTACAGCACCGATGCAAACGGTCATGATGTGGAAGGTCCCGTGCGCCACGTAACAAGCGATGAAACCTTGAAGAACATCATGACACGCGACTACACTTTCAATACAAAGGCTAAGAACGCCACGACTATTGAAACGTCTTCTTATGCAGTGGTTCACCAGATTGACGGTGTGCTTAACTTCAAGGAGCTTAACAATGGCCGTTACGACAACGATTGGTCAGACATGGCAAGTGCCAGAAAGTTCATCGCTAAATATCGTATTCGGAAATAAAATAAACAACCATGAATAAAATAAAATATCTATTGCTCTTCGCTCTGTGCTTCTGCTTCACCACAGTGGCAGCGCAGGATCGAATTTCCGGACACGTTTGGAATAAGACCGACGGACCGGTGATGATGGCGAATGTAGTCGAGGTGGACCAAAACAACCGTATTGTTGAGAACACCACGACGGATGTTAACGGTAACTTCTCCATGCCGGTGAAGAACCGTAAGAACCGCCTTGAGATTTCATATATTGGTTACGCTAAGTACAGTCAGGTGATCGGCGCCACAAAGGTGTTCCGTATAGAACTCCGCAGCAAGACACAGCTTAAGACTGTAACCGTAACCGGCAAACAGCGCATAAAGGCCAACGGTCTGTCCATTCCAAAGAAAGAGATTTCTGGTGCATCTCAGGAACTTAACATGGACGAAATGAAAGGTCTTTCGTTTGAGACGGCTGACCAGGCTTTGCAGGGACAGATTGCAGGTCTCGACATCGTGATGAACTCTGGTAACCTTGGTTCGGGCACTACCATGCGTCTGCGTGGTGTTACCAGTATCAATGGTAACCAGGAGCCTCTGATTGTGGTTGACGGCAACATTCTCGAAAACTACAACACTTCCGACATTGACCTTCAGGACATGGACAACAGCGAGCAGTTTGCACAGTTGCTTTCCGTGAACCCCGAGGATATCCAGAGCATCAACGTATTGAAGGACGCTGCCGCAACCGCCATTTGGGGTGCGCGTGGTGCTAACGGTGTGATTGAAATCAAGACACGCCGTGGACACCGTGGTCCTGCCCGTGTTGACTTCTCTTACCGTTTCTCCGGCGCATGGCAGCCCAAGGGCATGAAGATGCTCAACGGCGACGAATACACCATGATGCTCAAGGAGGCTTATTTCAACCCTTCACAGAGCAACATCGCTTCCGACATTGTTGAGATTTCATACGACCGCAACCGTCCTATGTATTTCGGCAACTTCAATAAGAACACCGATTGGCGTGATGAGGTTACACAGTTCGGTCAGACCCACAACTACAACGTTGTGCTCTCTGGTGGTGGTGAAAAGGCGCAGTTCCGTATTTCGGGCAGCTACGACCACGAAACCGGTACCATTATCAAACAGGCTCTCGACCGTTTCTCAACACGTATGGCTCTTGACTACTATGTGAGCGACCGCATCAAGTTCTCCTCAAACTTCTCTCTTACTTATACTAACAATAAGAAGAACTACACGGGTATTCTGGAACGCGCATACAAGGCAATGCCTAATATGTCGGTTTACCGTTATGAGTACGACACCGAGACAAGGGACTACTACAACACCCACGAATATTTCAAGATGTTCCCCGCAGCCGGTAGTGCTGGTGCGGTGCGCGATGGATTAAGTTCCTACTATCTCCGCGATATGGTAAGCAACGGCAACCCTGTTGCCATAGCTAACGGTTCATGGGTTAAGGAAAGTACTTACACCATTGACCCGCAGTTCCAGATTGAATACAAATTCTTGGGCAAGGACGATAATGCCACCCAGCTCAACTACACGGGTGAGGTTTACATGAAAGCTTTCACCAACACCAACAAAGGTTACTATCCTGCGTCTCTTACCAGTAGTAAATGGTATGATGATGGTGGTGTGAATATTGCGAGCGATGGCGAATCAAAGAGCTTGACTTTCACAACCCGCCACACTCTCGTATATACTCCGAAGTTCAAGACCGAAGATCACTTCCTTACGGCTATGGCTCGTATGGAGATGTCAACCAATACAAGCGACAACCAGAACATAGCTTCCAATGGCTTGGCTGGCGGCATAACCGACCCGAGCGTGTTGGCTTACCTCACAGGAGCTTCAACCGGCGTGGGCAAGGGACACAGCTTTGGTGTTCTCGGAAGTGTGCACTATTCTTACAAGTCAAAGTATGTGGCTGACTTCACGCTCCGCGCAGACGGAAGCACACGTTTCGGCGCAGATAACCGTTGGGGCTTCTTCCCCGGTGTGTCGGGACGTTGGAATATCAGCGATGAGCTTTTTATGAAGCCCTTGAGAAAGTACATCAATATGCTTGCGTTCCGTCCGGGTTGGGGTATAAACGGTAACCAGCCCAATGAGGAAGGACTTATGTACAACACGTATTCAAGCATAGGCTCCTATATTGGCAAGACGGCTATTGCGCCCCAGAACCTACGACTCACCGACCTCAAGTGGGAGAAAACTTCCGCTTGGAACTTGGGTTTCAACCTAAATTTCTTGGAGGATCTCCTTCAGTTCGACTTGAACATTTACCACAAATACACTCAGGATCTCTTGATGCAGAATGTTAAGATCCCATCATCCGTTGGTTTCAGCACTCTTGCATGGGCTAACGTCGGCAAGATGGAGAACAAGGGTTGGGAACTCAACTTCGTAACCAAGAAGATTAGCCTTGTTCCAAACAACAAGTTCCAGATTGTGGGCAAGTTCAACATCGCCCAAAACGTGAACGAAATCACTCAAATGGATGCAAGTGTGCTTTCGAGCCTTAACGGTGATTTTAACTATGACAACGAAACTTGGATGAGCCGCGTTCAGATTGGCAATGCTCTTGGAGGTATTTACGGTTTCCGTTACAAAGGTGTGTATCGTTTCGACTATGACCACTGCGGATACTTCGCAGACCAGTCGAAGAATACCATATACGGCGAGCGCACTGCCGCTTACGCAGAGAAGTATGGCTTGAACGGCAGTTACAATGCAACCTGCCCTGTAGCTCGTGATGCCAATGGCAATATTATATACGATGCAAAGGGCAATCCCCTTCAGATGTACTATAACTACGGTGGCAGAAACTACACTTTCGGCGGTGGTGATGCAATTTATGAGGATATCAACCATGATGGTCAGATTAACGAACTTGATATGGTTTATCTTGGCAGCTCCAATCCTAAGTTGAACGGCGGTTTCGGTATTGACCTTTACTATGGCCGTTGGAGCTTGAAGACCAGCTTCAACTTCCGCTATGGCAACAAGATTGTGAACCTTGCACGTATGCAGGCTGAGGATATGCGTACAAACCGCAACCAAAGCACAGCCACCCGCTGGCGTTGGCGCAAGAACGGTGATATCACCGAAATTCCCCGCGCCATGAGTGCTGAGGCTGGTACATCTTACAATGCTCTTTGCAGCGACCGCTATGTGGAGCCGGGCGATTACATCCGCTTCCAGTATATGCAGATTGCTTATGACTTTGATGCGAAGAAACTCAAACGTTATGGACTCCGTGCTTTGCGCTTTGCACTTTCTGGCAACAACCTCATCTTCTGGTCAAGATATTCTGGTGTTGACCCCGAACACTCGCAGAGTGGCTTCTCGCCTTGCTTCGACAGTTCGCAGACACCGCGTTCGCGTTCGTTTACATTCAGCGTTAATGTAGGATTTTAAAGATTTCAACAAAGATGAAAAAGAGAAATATATATAAAGGTCTGCTCACATCGGCTTTTGCCTTGGTAATGCTCGGCACTACCTCGTGTGATGACTTCCTGACAATCCATCCCTCCAACAAGATTACGGAGGAGGAGTTCTGGGAGGATCAAAACGACTTGCAGAGTGCCGTGCGTGGATGCTACAAGCAGTTTATCGGAAGCGGCATCATGTCAAAGCTCGTTATATGGGGCGAATGCCGCTCTGACAACTTTGACCTTTTGGCGGAAAATTGGGACGACATGAAAGACCTCATGAACGCCAACTTGCTTCAGACCAACTCGCTCTTCAGTTGGGCGGATTTCTACAGGGACATCAACTACTGCAACAAGGTTTTGGAGTATGGTCCCAAGGTAATTGAAAGGGATGCCAGCTTCACCACAGAGGACTGGAAGCCTGTTGAGGCGGAGATGAAAGCCCTGCGTGCCCTCAATATGTTCTATTTGGTGCGCACATTCCGTGATGTGCCTCTCGATTTCAAGTCTATCGGCACTGACCGTCAGGCAAGGGCTCACTCTGGTCGTCAGGTGGCTGCGGAAGTTGTACTTGACTCCATTATCAACGATGTTGACAGGGTGAAGGACAACGGTATGCGCCGCTATTCTTCAACAGCCGAGGACAAGGGACGCTTCACACGCGAGTCAATTTACACTCTGCTTGCAGATATGTATCTGTGGCGTGCCGCCAAGAACGCTTCTGCCGATTCTGTGGCTAAGTATGGCAACAAGTCGCAGGAGGATTACCAGAAGGTTATAACCCTTTGCGATGCGGCGTTGGATATGTACTTGACACGCTACAAGGAGGAGAACCCCGATTATAACCAAAGTACTGCCGCAAATCAGGAGAACCCTTACTTCCTTATTAGGATGCGTTCTTCCAACGGTAGCACCAAGAATGTTAGTGATGAAATCTATGAGAAAATTTTCATAGACGGAAACAGCAGCGAAAGCATTTTCGAGCTACAGTTTGATGGTGGTTCAAACAGGAACACTCCCTTGTACTCGTATAGGGATAAGGTGGGATTGTATTGTGCTGAAACAAGCAATGCAGGTTTGTTACAGGCAGCTTCCCCGCTTCAGACGGTTACAAAGGCTATAGATAACACGAGTGGTGTTTACAGCCAGTCTGATATGCGCCGTTGGGAGAATATGCGCTATACCGAGGCTGGTCAGCGTGTGTTCCAAATAGCAAAATATACCCAAAACACCCCCCTGTTCAAAAATCTGAGCGACAACTCCGAGGGAGCTACATCCGGCAGAATGAGTACCTCCTCTTTCAAAAGCAATTGGATTGTGTACCGCTTGAGCGACATTCTTCTTATGAAGGCCGAGGCTATCTCGCGCTTGGAGGCTCCCACGGACGAGCAGATAGAAAGTGCGTTCAACAACGTTGCGATGATTCTCTACCGTTCCAATCCTACTGTAACTTCGGAAAGCGAAAAATTGAAGCTGAACGACTATTCAACTCCTTCACAGCTTTTCTCTCTTGTGATGCGTGAGCGTCGTAGAGAGTTCTTCGGAGAGGGCAAGCGTTGGTTCGACCTCGTGCGCCTTGCAGAGTATGATGGCAAGACAACCAATATGCTCAACCTCCTGCTTACGAAATATGCAACAAACACGAATGCGGTGAAAGCAAAACTGTCTTCCATGAATTCTCTTTACTCTCCGGTTTACGAGGATGAAATGAAGGTCAACCCGCTGCTTCACCAGAATCCGGCTTGGGAAAAGGAGCAAACTATATCGAGAAACTAAAAAGCATGGTGGCGCGTTTGCGCCAGCGAATGTGCCGCCGCTTTTTCTCATATAAATAATTCAATTAAGAAATAAAATAAATCAGATATGAACATCAAAAATTGCAAATGGCTCAAATATGGTCTGTTTGGCACGTTGGCCTTAGTCGGTTTCAACGCTTGCTCTGACGATCATTTTGATATTCATTCTTCTACTCCCCAGCAGTCGTTGTGGCAGCAGATTGTTGCAGACCCTCAGTTGGACTCTCTGCGGCAGATTTTAGAGCGCACCACTTTCACTGTGGACGAGTATTCGAAGACAAGCAAATTAACTTACGCGCAGTTGCTCGCAGGTTCGCAGACTTTCACGGTTTGGGCTCCCGAGGACGGCACATACAATGCGTCCAAGTGGCTTGCCATGCTCGATGAAGGCAAGAACCGCGAAGTTGAGAAGCAGTTTGTACGTAACCATATTGCCCGTTATAACTTCTCGGGTACCAATGGCGGCGACACCATAAAGGTTACGATGCTTAACTCTAAGATTAATGAATACAATCTTCTTGAAAACACTTTCAAGAAAGTTTCTGTTGACGGAGCAGTGAACGAGGCTTCAAACGGTTCTCTTCACAAGCTGAAAGGCATTGCTCCCTTTGCATCCAACCTTTACGAGGCTATTGAGTTCACCGAGGGCTTGGATTCTCTCTACAGTTTCCTGCACGAGGATGACACCCTCATGTTCATGAAGAGCTGGAGTACTCCCGGAGCTACCGTCAACGGCGAAATCCAGTATGTGGACTCTGTGTTCCAAATTAGCAATAAGGTTATCGGCAGCCTTAATTTCTGGCAGAATGAGGACTCGTTACTTATGGGTGTTTTCCCCACAAACAGGGCATGGGCGGAGACAAAGGCCAAGGTTAGCAAATACTTCAAGTATAAGAGCAGCTATCCCTACACAGAGGACAACACTACGAAGATTCTTTACAATAAGATTAATGCCGACTCTATGGCAGACGTGCGTATCAAAAGTGTGATACTTAACAATATTGTTACAAGCCTTGGGAAACAACCGGGATATGATGCAACAAAGTCGTCCCTGTCGTATTTCAAGAACTTTATAGACAAAGCCGATTCTTTGGTGCGTGGCGGTGCTACATCGCTTAGCGACCCCAACATCCACCAGCCTTATCTTTCAAAGATTGTTGAAGGTGCCGAACCTTTCGAGGTTTCCAACGGTTACGCTTATGCCATTGACCATTACGGCTATGTTCCGAGCAAGTCGTGGCACACAACCATACGTGTTGAGGCTGAATACCAGTTCTATCAGGATATAAACGGATTTGCTTCTGCTGAGAAAAACGGCACTTACTACGGAAATTCCGTATATCTTACAACTCTTAACCGTAACGATTCCATCAAAGGATATGTAAGCAACAACACTTTTGCATATTTCCCGGGTTCCAGCTCGGCTTCACAGCCTACTGTAAGCTTTAAGATACCAAACATCCTTTCCGGCAAATATGACATTTATGCCGTGATGGTTCCGCTTAACATAGACAAGAAAAACCAGTCGGTTGAGGAAACCAAGCGCAACCACTTCTCGGCTTCTATCGTTTATGACTACAACGACAAGAACGGTCGCGACATTTCGCAGGATGCGATAAACGAGGAAGGCGGAAAGGAATTCGAGACACGTGCCGGTGTTATCGACAGTGTGCTACTCTTCAAAGACTTCGAGTTCCCGTATGCTTTCCGTGGTGTTGCACCAAGCTATCCGAAACTGAAGCTTAAATCGGTTGTACGTACCGCCGCTCAGAAGAAAATCTATGATCCGGCTCTCTACATCGACTGCTTCCTCTTCGTTAGCAAGGATGATGAATCTGACAATTAATATGGTTCTTGTTAACTAAAAATAAAGAGACAAATGAAAGATAATAGAAAAAATCAATTTATGCATTGGGCTTTACGTGCCTCCGTATGTCTTTTCATGTTATCAGGAACTACGGTTCTGGTGGCTCAGGACAACGTTGACGATGCAGAGGTGGTTGAAGAAGACTCTGTTGCCGTAAAGAAGAAACCCAAAAAATTGGAGCTTCCCACTTACGAAATGAAAAACGTGAGCGGAAAGGTGCTTGATGCCGCCACTGGCGAAGGTTTGGGCGGTGTGCGAGTGCAGGCTCTCAACAACAAACTCTATACGGCAATGACCGAAGAGGACGGCTCCTATACAATCTCTGTCCCCAAGTTCGTAACTTCCCTTTATTTCGAGGTGAGCGGTTACAACGGTATGCAGCGTGCTATCAAGGGTGAGAGTTCGCAGGATGTCAAGATGCTTTCTTCTGCGTTCAAGCCGGTGTATAAGGATGGTGTGAGCATATATTCCGTGTCTGAGACACATCCTACGAACACAACGGCCATTACAGCGGAGAGCGACATAGAAAACAGTCTTAACGCTTCCG
Organism: Oscillospiraceae bacterium; assembly: GCA_963603805.1. Lineage (GTDB taxonomy): Bacteria > Bacteroidota > Bacteroidia > Bacteroidales > Bacteroidaceae > UBA6398. The sequence goes on along the minus strand of CAVCON010000001.1, from coordinate 15,920 downwards.
TGCGTACTGTTTCACGCGGTGGGGTTCCCGCGCAGGGGGCTGCCATGTTCATTCAGGGTATCAACTCTCTCAATGCCAATGCACAGCCTTTGGTCGTGGTTGACGGAGTTGTTTGGGATATGCAGTATGACCGTACAACCGTTCATCAGGGATTTATCAACAATGTCCTCAACATGATTGATGTTGACGACATCGCCGACATCAAGGTTTTGAAGAACGGTACGGCTTTATATGGTGCAAAGGCCTCCAATGGTGTGATTGAAATCACCACCAACCGTGGCAAGAGCCAGGCAACCCGCATCAACGCCCGCATATACGGCGGCTTTGAAACAACCCCCAACTATGTTGACGTTATGAACGCTGGTCAATACCGCAGCTATCTTTCCGAGCTTATAGGTACATATAAGGATTCGGAAGACAACAGCAGCAACTTCCACGTAGGTTTCCTGAACGAGGATCCCAACTTTGTTTACTATCCTCTTTATCACAACAACACCGACTGGAGCAAAGACCTTTACCGCACTGCTTTCACGCAGAACTATAAGGTAGGCGTACAGGGTGGTGATGATGTGGCCATGTACAACCTCTCTCTTGGCTACACCAAGTCTGACGCTACGGCACGCATGACCAACTTCGACCGTCTTAACCTGCGTTTCAACACCGACATTACCATTACCGACGCGCTTTCGGCTTCGTTCGACCTTGCATACGGCCGTTCAACCTATAACCTCCGTGATAACGGTTGGGCTGAGAGCTATAATAACGACAATATCTCGTCTCCCAACGTTCTCGGTCTGATACAGGCTCCTTTCCTCAGCCCGTATTCTTATGTCGTAACTTGGGATCCCGTCAACCTCGTTAACAAGGTTGCCATGGACAAACGTGTTTATGCTGGAAAGTATTTCACCGCTGACCCCAATCCGTTCCTCTTTGCGCAGAACTATGACGACTACGCATTGGCAAACCCATATTGGATTCTCAAGAATGGTAAGGGCAACGACAAAAACTACATGGAACAGACCCAGTTCATGATCAACGTTACTCCCAAGTATGTGGTGAACAGAAACCTCACAATTTCTGACCGTTTCAGCTACATTCTCAACCGCACAAGCGAGAAATACTATCTGCCTTATAGCGGAACTCCGAGTCGCTTTATCGAAGGTCTCGGTTCTGTAAGCAGTTCTATAAAGTCGCAGTATGGCAAGGAGACAACTGTGTTCAACGACCTGCGTGTTGAATGGAAAAAGCAGATGGGTGCGCACTTCCTCGATGCTATGGCCGGTATGCGTCTTGCTAACTACACATATAGTAACACATACGTCAAGGGCTACAACAACACGAATGACAAGTTGCCTAACCTGTCTTATAGCTTGAGTTTCCTTGATTATGGAGGTACAAATGACACTTGGGTGAACCTCGCATACTATCTCAATGCCTCTTACAACTATCGCAACCGCTATTTCGTTGACGGTACGGTGTCAATGGAGTCTTCTTCACGTTTCGGTAAGGAAGCGGATTCTGGTTTGAAGCTCTTCGGCGTGCGTTGGGGGCTGTTCCCCTCCTTGCAGGCAGGATGGCTCATTTCTTCCGAAGACTGGTTCAATGCCGATTGGGTGAACTCCCTCAAGCTCACCGCAGGGTATGAAATGACTGGTAACGATAACATTGACTACTATGCTACCCGTACATATTTCCAGAACATCAAGTTCCTCAATACCGCTACGGGTCTTCAGCTTGCAAACATTGCCAATCCGAAAATACAGTGGGAAACCAACCACCGTTTCAATATCGGTCTTCAGACAAATCTCTTCGACAACCGTTTGAGCCTTGGTGCCGAGGTGTATTTCAGCAAGACGACCAACCTCCTCACACGTAAGGAAGTAAGCTACCTCACAGGTCTTGCAAATATGTGGACCAACGAGGGTGCACTGCGCAACAATGGCGTAGAGGTGTCAGTAAGCGGCATCATCGTGAACAGCAAGGACTGGAAGTGGCAGGCTGGTTTCACAATGGGGCACTATTCTAACAAGATTACCGAACTCCCCTCAACAGACAAGATTAATCTCTACAACATTGACGAGAACGGTATGACCAGCACAATCTATAAGACCATCAATGGTTTCACAACCTCTGTTTATGGTAAGAACAATGTGCTTACTGCCAAGAACTATGCCGCAGGCGTGTTCTACGGCTACAAGACCAAGGGTGTGTTCAAGGACAACGCTGAGGCTTCAACAGCCGGCAAGTTTGGCTATCTGAAATATCCTACAGGCGTTGTGGGTGATCCTTCTCGCGACTTCAAGGCTGGTGATGTGCATTTCATTGACGTGAACGGCGACGGTTGGATAAGCGAGGCCGACATGGTTAAGATAGGCGACCCCAACCCCGACATCTACGGTAACATTTTCACTTCCCTCAACTGGAAGCGTTTCACCCTTGACATCAACTTCAAGTATTCTTTGGGCAACGACATCTACGACTACCAGCGTTCGCAGCTCGAACAGGGCAGCACCGTTTGGAACCAGTCAAAGGCTCTCGTAAACCGTTGGCGCTACAGCGGTCAGGAAACAAACATTCCCCGCCTGATGAGCACCACCAACACCGCAGAATGGGTGAACAACGAGCGTTTCTCCGACCGTTGGATTGACAACGGCTCATACTTGAAACTCAAGAAAGTGCGCCTCACATACCAGCTTCCGCTTTCTCTCAGCTGGCTGCAAGGCCTCACAGTATTCGGAGAGTGCAACAACATTTTCACCCTTACAAAATATAAAGGCGAAGATCCCGAGGTTTCCTGTGGCAACTCTGTGCTCTATCAGGGCGTTGATGCAGGCTATCTGCCCCAGAGCTTCAGCTGCAACTTCGGTGTAACATTCAACTTGTAAAATCCAGGAACAATGAAAAAGAAATCTATATTAAGTTTAGTGGTTCTGCTTGCGGGCGTGTTGTGCGTGTCAACGTCATGCTCGGATATGCTCACGCCCGACCTTGAACGCTATACCGAGAAAAATGCAGGGGACTCCCTCTATTCATATCTCGGTATTCTCAAGAGCATGCAGAAGATTGTTGAACGCGATGTGATTCTCGGTGAGGCGCGTGGCGACCTTGTTACCACCACCACCTACACCAGCGACAGCGTGAGCCATATATCCAACTTTGATGAGCAGCGAGATGGCGACAATGCATTCCTTCAGTGTGCCGACTACTACAACATCATCAACCAGTGCAACTTCTATCTGCATTATGTTGATACGGCTGACGTGAAGGACGAGGTCAAGTATATGCAGAAGGAGTGGGCACAGGTTCAGGCAATGCGTGCATGGACATACCTGCAGCTTGTGCAGAACTATGGCTCTGTTCCTTTCTTCACCGAGCCGGTTTCAAGCAGTTCGGTAGGCAAGGAAATTATCAAGAGCGGCAAGGTCATCAATAAGGACAATATCGCCGACCTTCTCGTGGCTGCCGGTCTAGACCGTGCATACGAGTTGCAGGAGCAATTTGGTTATCCCTCATACGGTACTTATGACAACGGTTCCGTGGACATCCCTTCAAAGTCCTGCTTCTTCCCTGTGGCCCTTGTTACGGCTGATTTGTATTTAACTCAGAACAACTACGACAAGGCTGCCGAAATGTACTACAAATATATGCGTATGGAAGCTCCTTATGTACCTAACGCGAAAATGACATTTAATGAAAACATTTCGCAGGAGGGTACACGATATATGCCAAGACTTGGCGATTGGACTGAACGTTTCACGTCTTACGGTTCAAGCAAAGATGGGAAACTGGGCGAGGCCAATGACGAGGAACTTATCACCATTATTCCCGGTGCAGCATCGAAGAGTCAGGGAGATGTGCTGATACAGGTTCAGAACATTTACGGTTTCCAAACCACTTCCCAAACCCTGGGAACCAACAGTGGATATACCTATCTTACTCCCAAGGAGGAATACCGCCAGCTCGAACCGTCTGAGAACTATATGGGTCTTAATGCTGCTCAGGTTTACTGCAACTATCGTGAATCCGGCGGCACTGAAATTCAGGAGTTCTATGAAGGTGTGGGTGATGCCCGTGTTTACGGATCAGCGCCTCTTTACAAAATTGAGGGTGAGGATTTCCGCTTCATAGCAAAGCGCACTCCTGTTTACTCCATTAACTACGATTGGAACAGCCGCAAGGTTTATACATACGGTTACCGAAACTACTATGCAATTCCCGTATATCGTAAGGCTCTCGTACACCTCCGCTTTGCTGAGGCCATCAACCGCGCTGGCTTCCCCGAGCACGCATTCTCCATTCTGAAGGACGGTGTGCTTTCTGACAACTATCCTACGCTCAGATATAAGGACAGCATTCATTATGACATTCAGGTTGACAGCACAGACCTTGAAAACATCAAGATTGACACTCTCAGCATCGACACCATCAAGAATGTGCCTTATTTGTTGAAGCCCGAGGCAAATGCCGGTGGCGCATACTATATTGGCCTTAACGAAATGTTGAATGCGCAGTCGAAGAGCTACCTTGATTTTGCAGACAGCAAGTTCAACCATTCTGCAACGGACTATACGGGCGTTCACGGTCTTGGTTGTGGCGAGACACGCGGCTATCGTGATACTCTCTACACATACGACCTTTGCGTGGCCCAGAAGATTGCAGCGGCTCGCGCTGACAAGGACGGTCAGACCACGGAGTGGGAAACCGCTCTCTGCGACAGCCTCAACAAGGTTGGCATAGAGCAGGCTGTAGCTGACGGAACTATCACCAACGATGAGGTTATCACAGCCGTTGAGGACTTGATAATCGACGAGCTTGCTCTTGAAACAGCATTCGAAGGCAACCGTTATTACGATCTCCTTCGTTTTGCCAGCCATAAGGGTGGCGGCGCTATCGACAACGAGTGGCTTGCAAAGAAGATTGCCTCACGCGGCATGGCTCCGCGCAGTGGTTACGATGCAGCCCTGTATGGTCGTCTGGTGGGTGGAACACGCTGGTATCTGCCTTTGCCCGAGGATAAGTAACAGGCTAATCCATGCCGCTTGATGCGGCAAAGTGAATAATGACGTGCGTGGCATTTAATGCCGCGCACGTCTTGTTTTTACGCGGTGGTTTCCACATGAAATATGAGTAGAACGTAAAATTTTGCAATACTCTGATTATCATTGATTTACTCGAATTTTGAAAGGTTTTGTAAGTTGTTGTTTTTCAGGAGTTTGCAAGTGCCGAAAAAAGGTCTGATGTAATTTGAATTATATCAGACATAATTTTTCCTACGTCGGACATAGTTTCTCCCATGTCCGATGTTGTTTCTGCGGCTTTGGTTTTGCGATAATTGTAGGGGCGTATTGCATACGCCCTGTACGCCATCGTATGAACCGCATCACAAACCGCCGCCACAACATCGTAAATCCGTGCAATTCAGGGCGTATGCCATACGCCCCTACGGCGGTGGAATTCGTTGGTTAATTGTGTGCTGTGTGTTTGTAGCGCGTATTGCATATGCCTTGTGTATTACCGTATAAACTATGTCCAATTGCGGTATAATTTTCTTGCAAACACGGACGTTCTGAACTATATGTGTCCGTGTATTTGTTGGGCAATGAAAATTATTGTACCTTTATGGCGTTCAAACTCAAAGTTATATCGACACTGACAATAAAGCTAAAACATGAATGAAATGAAAAGGGTATTTTTAATCCTTATAGCCGCAGTCTCTCTTTGCAGGGCGTTCCCCTCTCCTACGGTTGGGCGGCACACGCTTTGGTACACCGAGCCGGCAAAGGCTTGGATGACCTCTTGTCTGCCTATTGGCAACGGCCAGTTTGGCGCAACCGTTATGGGCGGTGTGGAATGTGATGACATCCAGTTTAACGACAAGACCCTTTGGAGGGGGAGCGTGGGGAGCAATGTCGATAATTCCCTATACGGCACTTATTTGAACTTCGGACATCTGCGCATCAGGCAGTTGGAAGGCAATGCCGGGACTTGTTCAGACTACATAAGGGCCCTGGATCTTGACAAGGCGGTGGCTGCTGTCGCTTACACCTCCAACGGCGTGCACTATCAGCGCGAGTACCTTGCATCCTGTCCCGACGATGTGGTTGCCATAAAATACACTGCATCCAAGAAAGGAAGCATCAGTGTATGCCTTTCGCTCGACAATGTGAACGGCAAACAGGAGGACGTTTCATACGCAAAAGACAAAAAGCATTCGGGGTGTGCAAAGATGCACGGAACGGCGGTGCGCATAGGAAACACTAAGGACAGCGAAAGCTATTGGTGCGGTTTGCGCGTGGTGGCGGACGATGGTCAGGTCTCGGCGAAAAAGGACGGGATTTACGTGGACGGCGCAAACGCTATTGTGGTCTATCTAAGGGGCATGACCAATTTCGATGCCTCGAACGACAATTATCTGTCAGATGCGGCAAATCTGCCGTCCCGGGTGAATGAAGTTTTGGACAACGCCGTGCGCAAGGGTTATGCGAATATCCGAAAGCAGCATATTAAGGACTATGAATCCTTGGCGGAAAGATGCCTGCTTTACCTTTCTGATGGCGGAGAAAACCGTCTGCCCACCCCCAAGCTTATTAGTGAGTATGCGGATAATCCGTCTTTGCTTCTTTTGGAAGAGCTTTATTTCACCTATGGGCGTTATCTGCTGATTTCGTCAAGCCGTGGCGTTGACTTGCCCGCAAACTTGCAGGGCATTTGGAACAACTCCGACAAGCCGGGCTGGAACTCTGACATCCATTCCGACATTAACGTGCAAATGAACTATTGGCTGGCGGAATCCACCAATTTGAGCGAACTCCATATGCCTTTCCTCAATTACGTTCATCGGGAGGCGTGCGAGCGGAGTCAGTGGCGGAAGAACGCACGTGAGATAGGCGGGCAGTCCAAAGGCTGGACAATCACGACCGAGAACAACATCTACGGCAGCGGCTCCACTTGGATGACGAACTACACCGTGGCTAATGCCTGGTATTGCCAACATCTGTGGCAGCACTACCTTTACTCCTTGGACAAGGGGTATCTGCGCAACACGGCATACCCAGCGATGAAAAGCTGTTCCGAATATTGGATGGAAAAGTTAGTGAAGGCGGATGACGGCACATACGAATGCCCGAATGAGTTCTCCCCGGAGCACGGACCGTTCGCAGAGAACGCCACGGCGCATTCCCAGCAGTTGGTTTGGGACTTGTTCCACAACACGCTTCAGGCGTTGGAGGTGCTGCGGCAGGATGCCTCTTTTGAAAAGGAACTGCGCGAGAAGTTTGCCAAATTGGACAACGGCTTGGCTGTTGAGAATGTGAACGGCGAGAAATTGCTCAAAGAGTGGAAATACACCAACCAAGGCAGGGTGAGCGACTATAATTCTCACCGGCATCTTTCGCATCTTATGGCCATGTACCCTTGCGACGAACTTTTGGCAGACAGCAACAAGGTGTTCTTTGAGGCGGCGCGTAACTCACTTAACCGCCGGGGATATGAAGGCACAGGCTGGGCTTTGGCATGGAAGATTGCCCTTTTTGCACGCTGCCGCGATGGGGAGAGATGCCACCGGCTTCTTCGCCGCGCCCTCCGCCTCACCGATGTGCAGCAGATAGATATGAGCGGGGTGGGAGGTGTTTATGAAAACCTTTGGGACGCTCACCCGCCATTCCAGATAGACGGTAACTTTGGCGCGACGGCGGCTATGGCGGAAATGCTTCTTCAGAGCCACCACGGCAAGCTGTCCCTTTTGCCGGCATTGCCCAAGGCTTGGCAAAACGGTAAAATAAAAGGCTTGCGCGGTGAAGGCGGCTTCGAGGTCGATATGGAGTGGCAGAAAGGTGTGCTGGTGAAAGCGCAAGTCCGTTCCTGTGCAGGGATGAACGCCATAATTCAATATCCGTCTGCCGCAAAGCATCTCACCGTGTATGCCTCCAACGGCAAGAAAGTGCAAGCAGAGGCGTTGTCGGACTCTTTGCTGCAATTCCCTACGAAGAAAGGGCAGAGTTACCGCATCATATACCAGTGATACGCAGCCGTCGTAGAGTTGCGCCTTGTCGTGGCGCAATTTATTGATTGGATGAATATTGTATATATGTAGGGGCGTATGGCATACGCCCTGAATTGCGCGGATTTACAATGTCGTTGCGGTGGTTTGCGGTGTGGTTTGTGCGGTGGTGTACAAGGCGTATGCAATACGCCCCTACAAATCGCGCAAAGCCAAAATCATTTAGCTTTTTCCAAACGCTCCGAAAACTATATCGGATGTAGAAAAAACTATGTCCTATGTAGGAAAAATTATGTCTGATATAATTCAAACTACATCAGACCTTTTTTCACAGTTTGCAAACACCTGAAAAACAAAACGATACAGCGGACTACCTTTGTTTGGGCATTCATTTGTAATTCAAAGCTTTACACAGTTTCGGCGTTTTTGCAGTTTTTCTTGGAGAAAAGCCGGTTTGTAATTACTTGGTATTCGCTTCTTTTGTACATGATTTGGATTTTACTCAGTGCGCTGGGAAATTTTACTCAATGCAAAGATAATCAATCCGTGCCTATTGGCAACCGTTTGTACGTTAGTTAAAAATGTTTCGCCGCAGAGCCAGGTTTTATTGTTTGGGATTGCGCTGCGCTGGGGTTATTTCCGCCACGATGTATTCCGAACGCGTGCCGATGCGGAACTTGCCGCCCCAAATGCCTATGCCGGAACTTACGTAATACTGTGTGCCACCTTTTTCGAGCGAGCCGTATGCGTCCTCGTACAAGGCGTCTGTAATCCACGAAATGGGCCATATCTGACCGTAGTGGGTGTGTCCGCAAAACTCGAAGTCAATGCCGTTTTTCTCCGCCTCTTCCAAAGTGTAGGGTTGGTGGTCGAGCAGGATTGTGAACCTGCCTTTTTCGGTTTCCGCCACGAGGTTTTCCAGCGGCTTGCGCCTTGCGTTTGTGCGGTCGTCGCGCCCGATGATGTTTATGCCGGCAACATTTATCGCCGTGTCGCGCAGCATTGTTATTCCGGCGAGTTTGCAGAACTGTATCGACTTGCTGATGCCCGAATAGTATTCGTGGTTTCCCGGACAGGCATATACCGGCGCGGAAATCCTGCGGAACTCCTGCGCTGTGCCTTCTTTGAGCAGCGGCTCTACGCTTCGGTCTATTATGTCGCCGGCAATAAGCACAAGGTCGGGCTTTTCGCCGTTTATCATGTCAACCCATTTTGCAAATTCGCCGCGCCTTATGTGATAGCCCAAGTGAATGTCGCTCATCATGACAATCCTCAGCGGTTTTTCAACGGGCTTGGCTGTAGCGATGCTTATGCCCTCGCGGTGCTTGTGGTGATAGTGCAGGTTTCCTGCGAGCATCACGACGGCTATCGTCCCGGCTATTGCAGCCGTTCCCGCAAGGCTGTGGACGCGGAAGGATTGCGGCACAACGTGCAACGCCCCGAGCAGGTCAACCAACAGGAAGGCGAGCAGCAGGTAAACCAGCACGAACACCCACGAAAGGCTCGTTTTGTACAGAAAAGTGCCAAGCGCGAGCGGTAGCCTGTCGATACTTCCGGGAAACATACACACGGGCATGAGCGCAAAGAGCAGGAACATAACGCTTACTGCGGCGATTTTCACGCCTATGGGAAACGGCAAAATCCGCCACGAACGCCACATTACGTATGCAAGGGCGAGCAGCGGCAGGATAAGTGTGATAATTCTGAAAATCTTCAAACCGGGCATGATTTCTGTTTTTATTGCGAAAGTAGCAAATTCCTGCGATATGCAATGGGACGGGGGAGGGCGCAAAAGAAATAAAGGCTTATCTTTGCACTATATAACTAATCTTAAGCAAACTCTGTAATGACAACAAGAAGGGAATTTCTGAAATACTCCGCACTGCTTGCCGGTGCGGCGGCTTTGAACGGCGCGGACGCCAAGGCGGCGGGCGACATAACCAAGACATGGAACTCAAGGAAAAAGCCCGGTTTCACCCTTTGGCAGATACCCAGCCATAGCAACACCATTGGCAATTCATACGTGTTCCAGACCGCCAAGGGGAAGGTTGTTGTGATGGACGGTGGCTTTCCCGAAGAAGCCAACACATTGCGCGGCTTTATCGGCGCATTGGGCAACGAGGTCGAGGCGTGGTTCATATCCCATCCGCACAACGACCACATGGGCGCGCTGACCGAAATCCTGAAAAACAGGCAGGACATGAAGATAAGGCACATCTACCATTCGCGCATAAGCAAGGCGGTACAGGCTGCCGAAGCCCCTTATTCGCCGAGCTGCCAGGAGTTCTACGACCAAATAGACAAGACCGACATTCCCGTTACCGACATACGCACGCCCGGCGGCGTTTACACGTTCGACGGCATGAGCGTGAAGATACTCAGCGTGGCTAACGAGATAACCGTGAACGCCTACAACAATTCCTCGATGATAATGCGCGTGTGGGACAAGAAGAAAACAATAGTGTTCCTCGGCGATGCGGGCGTGGAGTGCGGCAACCTCGCACTCAACGGCCCTTACAAGGACGACCTCAACTGCGAATACCTGCAAATGGCGCATCACGGTCAGAACGGCTGCGACAAGCATTTTTACCAGACCATAAAGTTCCGCGCCTGCCTTTGGCCCACGCCGTCGTGGGTGTGGAACAACGACCAGGGCAAGGGTTTCAACACTGGCATCCTCAAAACCGTGGAAACGCGCTCGTGGATGAAGGAAATCGGCATCAAGGAACACCACGTAACCTGCGAGGAAGGGCTTTGGAAACTTTGCTGACGCAGCTTTTGCGTTGCCGTAGGGGCGTATGGCATACGCCCTGAATTGCGCCAACTTGCGATGCTTTGGCGGCGGTTTGCAATGCGTTTCGGGCGGTGGCATACAGGGCGTATGCAATACGCCCCTACAAATGGTGCAAAACCAATATCGCTAAAATTACATTTGATGTAAGAAAAACTACATAGGACATAGGAAAAATTATGTCTGATGTAATTCAAACTACATCAGACCTTTTTTGCTCCGTTGCAAGCATCTGATTTGCAACGTCTTATATGGATAATTCTAAAAGAATTTAATTCTTTGGTTTCCAGAATGTTGCGTGTTTTATGTCGGCTGGGGCTTTTGCCGTGGTGCGTGCCGCCTCTACAAAAGCAAGTGCCTAATATTCCGTAATAATCGTTAATAAAAATTACCCCCCCCATTTTGGTGAATTTGTAACATTGGTGTAACATTTAATGCCTATATTTGCATTTAGTTATAACACCTAAACAATTTTTGCCAATGAAAAAGCTATTACTAATGTGTGCGGCTTTCGTACTGGCGGGGCTTAATGTCTTTGCCGACGAACTGCCCAACTTCGTAAGCACTGACGGCAACGTCAAATGGTGCTACATACGGAGTTCGAGAGTTACCGGCTGGTGCTTGCAGCCGGACGGTCTGGAAGTTGTGGCAAAACCGAAGGCCGACTTCAGCAACTGGGAGGAGCTTGCCAAGCAGCTGTGGTGCATCACCGCCGACGCGAACGGCAAGTACACAATCACCAACAAGTATGACGGCCGCCAGATGGACGTGGGGCTGTCTGCCAAGTTCAGCAACTGGGAGTCGATGCAGATGCACGAAGTGGCGTCTGCAAAGTGGACCATCCACCATTACGAGGGCGACACGGTTTCGTTCGAGTCTGACATCCCCGCCCCCGGCGGTGGCGCGATATTCCGCTTTCCCGCAACCCACCAGTACGAGGAGGGCAAGATTATGGTGTGGCTCGTGAGGGAGGAATACGGAAAAGGCAAGGACGAGGGAAGTCTCTTCATCATCGAGCCTTTCGACGAGATACGCGAGCCGGAGTATCAGGATGCGGAAAAAGTTCCCTACTATGGCATTTTCAGCGCGTTGCAGGACGGCGGCATGATTATCGACAACACGTCGGTTGTTGACACGAAATACCGCTTCATTGTTGCACGCCCCGAAAACCCTGACGAGACGGCGCAGTGGCGTTTTGTAAACCTCGGTCCGGGAAAGACGGCAATCATTAACCGCGCAACAGGCAACAGCATATCCACGTCGTTGTATGCCGATGAAAAATACAACCTGCCCGAGGCCGACGGCAAGACCGTCGCCCCCAAGGCTTGGAGCCTCAACGCCATAAGCAACTACGAGTTCGCCATTTCTTCAAGGGGTGAGGACGGCGTGGTGCGCTATTTGAACAACACCCTCGTGGGCGAAGAGCCGGAGGCACTTGTGCCGGAGCAGATGAGCGGCAGCGGCTTTGCCTGGACGTTCGACAAGATGGGCGAGGTGGTTGACGTGAACGACACCAAGACCCAGAAGCCCGCAGTGAGCGTGGTGAATGGAAAAGTCGTGGTGGGCGGCGGAAAGAAGTTCACCGTCGCCACAACCGACGGCGTTGTGCTTCCGCCCTCCTCAACCCTGCAAAAGGGCATATACATAGTTACCGTGGAGGGCAAGGCTTGTAAAATAAACGTTAGATAACCTAAACCCTACGACAATGAAAAGAATGAAATATATATTCGCGCTGCTTGTTGCGGCAATTAGCCTTGCGTTGCCCGCACAGGCACAGGAGAGAGTTCTGACGGCGGTAGGGGCTGCCGGGAGTACGGAACTTACGGTTTTGGACGGAGTGTCGTCGCTATACTTCGCCAACAAGCCCGAGAGCAAGACTTTCAAGATAGCCACCAACACCACTGTAAGCCCGCGCACCTCTGATGGCTGGTTCAAGGCGAGCCTAAGCGGCGATGTAGTAACCGTGAGCGTGGACGAGAACGCCGATGCCGCCACACGCACGGGCATCCTCACGCTCGCCGCCCCCGACGGACAGTCGAAGAAGGTGAACGTGGTGCAGCTCGGCACAGACCCCGGTTTCTTCGTGTCTGCCGACACGGTTAGGACAAAGGGCATCTACGCCGGCGTTATTGTGAACATCACCGCCAACACCGACCTGAAATTCTCCGGCTCGGAATGGATAACCCCCAAGGACGCGACTCCCGTTGCGGGAACAAAGAACTATGTGTTCATAGCCGGCAAGATGCAGCAGGGAACGCGCTACGGCACGCTCACAATCTCATCCGCCGCCGATGCCTCTGACGTGAAAAACGTGGTGGTTGAGCAAACTTTCGAAGGTTTCCCGACATTCATCGTGATGAGCGACCTGCACTTCGGCGCGGGCGGCGCAAAGGACAGGGTGAGCAAGAGCCTCCAAACCATATACGAGAACACGAGCGACGTTGACGCACTTATCCTGAACGGCGACCTTACAAACAACGGCAACTTGGCACAGTATCAGGAAATGCTCTCGGTTATGAACAACCCGGAGATAGTTCCCGAATACGTGCAGCGTTACTACATAATGGGCAACCACGAATGGTACACAGGGGACGGCAACGGTTCGATGAACAACTACAACTCTTTGGGCGTTGAGCACAACAAATATTTCGACATCAAAGGCTATCCGTTCATTTACATAGGTCTTTCGGGCGGCAACGAGGAAGATTACAGCGAAGTCAGCCTCCGTTTCCTCAGCGAGAGCCTTGAGGACGCCGCCCTCAAATATCCTGGCAAGCCAATCTTCGTCTTTCAGCACATTCCGGCATTCGGCACAGTGCAGGGCTCGAACGATTACGACGGCGGCTGGGGCACGAAAAAAGTTTACGAAATCCTGAAAAACTATCCGCAGGTAATCGATTTCAGCGGACACACGCATTTTTCCTCACGCTGCCCGCTGACATTCCACCAAGGCACTTTCACCAGCCTTAACGACGGCGGAAACCTCAATTGCTACGTGCAGAAGGGGATAGACGTTGACGGCGAAATGCCCGCCGGCACTGGAACTTTGTCGGAAGGCATGATTGTAACCGTTGAGGACGAGAACAACGTTGGCGTAAGGCGCATTGACGGAGCGCGCAACGAGGAAATTGGCGAGCAGCTTAACTTTGCCGCGCCCTACGACGGCACAAACTTCGCCTATGCCAACTACAAGGGCAGCAAGCCCGTGTTCGAGAGTTCCGACATAACCGCCGAGCAACTCCAGCCCACACAGCGCAAGGTTACATTCCCGCAAGCCGTGATTGAGGAGGGAGACCCCAACAATGTGGTGCTTTACTATAGGGTTGAGATACTCGACTCCGAGGACAAGGTCATTGCATCCTCAAACCGCTGCTCGCGCTTCTACCTCGGCAGCGATATGCCCGAAAATCTCGATGTGGTTGTGAACGACATCAAGGGCGACGGAATGATGCGCGTGCGCGTTACGGCGATAGACCCATACGGCAACGAGAGCGAACCGATAGAGAGCGATGAGTTCGAGCAGGGCGAATACCAGCCGACAGAGGGCACGGAAGTTCCCAAAGCCGACTTGTTCGAACTTTCTGTTGACGACCAGGGCAAGGGCTTCGACAAGTCGCCGATGGCTAACCCGGTAATAACTTCCGAGAATACTCCTGTGCCTTTCTATGACGATGACTACAAACTCACAGGTGCGAAGTTCAACTGCGAGCGTTCGCAGTATTACGAAATAGACTACTCCACCAACGACAAGATAAAGGACGCGCTCACCGGCGGCTTTACAATGGAGGCGTTCTTCCTTTGCAGCAGGGTTGACACCGACCCACAGTCGCCCATGAGTTCGCAGCAGGGTGTGGGCGGTGCAGGTTTCTGGATGGACAACGGCGGAAAGTTCCACTTCTACGGCGGACACAACGGACAGTGGTACGACCTTGTTTCCACCAAGAGCATACTGCCGGGCAAATACTATCACGCTGTGGCAACATACGACGGCTCGGTGATGAAGCTCTACCTCAACGGCTATCCCGCAGGTGAGCTTGTAACCGAAGAGCCTCTTACCCTCCCGCAGGAAGGTTCGCACTATCTTGTTGCCGGCGGCGATGTGGCTGCCAATCCTGCGGTGCAGTGCGACGCTCCGCTTAGCGGTTATCTCTTGGTTTCGCGCCTCTACTCACGTGCAATAACCCGCGACGAGGATTATGTGCTCTACAAGGACGTGATAAAGAACCTTGTCGAGCAGGGCGATGACGGCGAGATTGCCGACGAGGCTCCCGTTGCCGACCTGTTCAACATAGAGTTTGGCGAGAACGGCGCGGCTACCGACGTGTCTGAACAGCAAATCCCCGTAACCGTTGGCAAGACAACTCCCGAAACATATTACAGCGACACCTACAAGCGTTGGGTGGCAAAGTTCCCCGGCGATGACAACCAGTGCTACTTCGGCGTGCCATACGCAAACAACGACAGGATTCTCGAGTCAATGCAAACCGATTTCACGCTCGAAGCCCTCTGCGTTATCAACAACGACAATCTTTCGGCACTGCCCGCAGTGCTCAGCTCGCAGCAGACAGGCGGCGTGGGTATAGAGCCGGGTGAGGTCATTCAGGGCTGGGGTTATTTCAGCGGCAGCTATGCAACGGTGTATGCGCACGACTATCCCGTGCAGAAGAACACTTTCTACCACATAACCATAGTGGTTCAGACCCTCGACGTGGAAACCCCGACAATGAGCATATATGTTGACGGCAAGTTTGCCGGCAAGACGCAGCTTGCAGGTCAGATGACGCTGCCCACAGGCAACGCCAAGTACTTCTGCATTGGCGGAGACGCCAGCGCAGCCGGCGATTATGCCGAGTTCCTGCTCAACGGCGAGGTTGCCGTGGCGCGTATGTACGGCCGCGCACTCACAGGCCCGGAAATCAAACGCCTGTTCGTTGACCTGAAGAAATAAAGGCGGCGCAACAAGCCCGATATGAAAAATCCCGCACCTCAAATTTGGGGCGCGGGATTTTTGTTGTCGCAGGTTGCGATGCAGTTCATGCGGTGTGGTACAAAGCGTGTTCAATGCACCACGCAAATACATAAACAACAAATTGTAAGGAAATTGCACCGCTTGTAGGGGCGTATTGCATA